>DATNPC010000687.1:0-2398 GCA_036703375.1 Allocoleopsis sp. | reverse complement strand
TGCAGCCGAGCGCCCTTCGTTGTTGTCACAATATCTACTGGATCGTTCATATGAACGGCAATATCACCAAACGCCAGCAGATGGCGGAGGTGATCCAAACGGCGATCGTCCCAGTTAAATTCTCGTGTACTAGCTTGTTCCCATAGGGATGCGATCGGACTACTATCTCGGCTGAATTGCGTGTTCTGTGCTAGATAGGCAATATCTAACAAATAGTCTTTCCACTCTGACCAGAATTCTTGAAAGTTGAGCCGCTCTCCCCAATCTTCACAAACCTGTAAAATCCGAGGAATTTCATGAGCTTTAGGGGGGGCAGTAGCTTCCTCCTTTTGTCCTCGCTCTGCCTTGTCGTAGTCGTGTAAGGTAATACCTAAGCAGAGCAATCGCTTTTCAATATCTGACAGTCTGAGGTGCTTGGGTAACTGCTCGGTTTCGCTCAGATTCCAGGCAACTAACAATGCATTGAGGACATGAACTAGTAAGCTTTGATCCGGTTTGTTAGCAAAACTTTGGGCAGTTTTTCGTGCTTTATCGGGAGCTTCCCCTTGTCTAACTAGTGCTTCGTAATGCGCTGCTTCCGAACCTCCTAGCGCTGTGATTAAGCCGAATTCACGTTCTAAGGCAGGTAGCACAGTATCGATGAAAGAACGCAGTATCGGATCGGTGTCTTCAGGTAAGGTTTCAATCAGGAGGGTTTGAAGAAGAGTGTTCATGGCTGCATGAAGAGGAGAAAGTGGGAGAATTTAGGCTTAAAAGATGTAGGGTTTCGCTTTTTCACAAGGTTTCAATCGCCATTTGAGGGCTTCCAACAACAGAGCATCTTGACCAAAGGCGCAAGCATAGGGTTGGTCATCTAAATCTGTAAGTCGGTAAAGACCAAAGTTAGGGTTGAGGTGCAGAGTACGACTGATCTGCCAGTGGCTATCTTGCGGCTTGTGGTTTACTGATACTAGAAAAGCCAGGAGCTTTTTACCTTGCAAACATCGACTAACGGCAGATTGGGGATGCCCAGTAATGCTGAGGCGATCGATTAGAGAAAGGGTGCATTCTCTCAATTCGTCAGAACCGCGATCGCATTTCAATTCGATGGGTTCCCGCCGATCTAACCAACGTTGCACCCGCAAGTAAACTTGAATGTAGCGATCGTCAAACTCGGTTTCTGAGTGGTGATAAGGCTTCGCCGCGTTCAGGAAGGTATGGCGATCGATGATTTCCAATTCAATATGGGGCAGGAGTCTGAGCAAATCGTAGGTATAAAACCGAATATCATCCCACACCGCAGCTTGTAAATTAGACCCTCCTCGAAAGCGCAGGAGTTCTTGTTGAACCGCTTTGCCCACTCCCTTCTTATCATCATTTAATGCAAACCAGTGTCCCCGTTTTTTGTCTAGTTGTTCGCCATAAACTCGTCGCAGGTCAGCCATCATACTTTCCTGGATGGGCTGCATAACCTTTGCCCTATCTTTGTAGCGGCTCATGGTTAGCAGCATACCCTGCGCCTGGAGTGCGCCCCAGTAGGCGCGATACTGCTCAAACTCACGCGGTGGATCGAAGGCGAATTCAACAATCTCGCGGAAGTCAAGTTCATCTTCGCTGGATTTGACACGGCTAATCGTCTGTCCGTCCGTCAATTTCTCCTTTAATCGGGCTACGATCCAGGGAGTGCGTCCTGGTATCAGTGCAAAGGCTTTGTACCCATCAAAATCTGGATGACGACCTAAGCGACCTAAACGCTGAATGAAGGTAGCAGAGTCACTCGCTTCAAAGACCAACAGATGAATTCTGAAGTCTACGCCAACATCAACCGCAGAAGTCGCAATAATCAAGACTGATTCAGGAGCATCCTTGAGTTCTGCCTGAGTTTTTAGGCGTTCCTGCCGATCGATGCGACCGCTAATTTCTCTAACTTTCACCTGAGTTTCAGGAAACAGAGCTTGCAGTTCCCGAACGACTCGACTGACCATTGCCACCGAGTTGAGGATGATTAGCCCACGTCCACGTCCCCTTGCATCGGTTGCAAAGATGTCCAAAATGGTATCACCTTGTTCTTTCAGCCAGGTGATGATGGCGTCGGCTTCCGGTTTGAGAGATACGAATTCCAGAGTGGTTGGTTGCAAAATCGGTCGGAATCCGTTTGCTGATTCACTGGTGTAGCTGCCCTCTACCATTGCAACTTTAAATCCTGCTTGCTGGAGTTGATTGACAAATTCCGTTTTTGGTGTGGCAGAAGTGAACAGCACTCGTAGCGGACGCTTTTTGAGGCGGGAGTAGCGGATTAGTAATAGACTGTTGAGAATTGCAGCTTCTTGATGCACGCCGAAAATATGAAATTCATCGGCAATGTAGAGATCTGGATATCTTGCCAGCGCTCCTGGAAGCTCAATGGGGTCGATCGCTG
>DATNPC010000686.1:0-12374 GCA_036703375.1 Allocoleopsis sp. | reverse complement strand
TTAACAGCATCTCTACAGATCTAGACCTCCTTTTTGTAGCTTCTTAAATGGATCGAGGATGAAGTCAATGACGCGACGCTGCCGAACAACAACCTCTGCTGTAGCTGTTTGTCCAGGAGTCAAGGTTATTCGTTTGTTTTGGGCTTGAATATAAGTCTGATTGAGGGCGATTTCCAATTCAAAGGTTTCTACCGGGCCTTGAGCTGTTTGTGTAATTTTAGAGTCTGGTGAAATCGAGGTGAGGCGACCTTCAATGATGCCATAGTCTTGGAAGGGATAGGCATCGAACTTAATTTTGACAGGCATTCCCACCCGAAGGAACCCACTTTCTCTGCTTGTCATCTGAGCGCTCAGTACGAGGGGAACGCCCTTCGGTGCAATCTGAGCAACCGTTTCACCGGGTTGTAACACGGCTCCAGCATGTGAGACAGGCAGGCGAAAAATTGTTCCCTGAACGGATGCGCGGATTAACCGTTGCTGCAACTGAAATTGTAGGGCTTTAACCTGCTTTTGAGTTTGGGTGATTTCCGTTTGTAGCTCTGCAATTTGAGCCTGAAGCTGCTGAATTTGCCTCTTACTTTCCATCACGGCTAGTTCGCCTTGATGCAGAGTGCTGTCATAAATACTCTGCTGCTTTTTGAGTTCGTCCTGAGCCTGTTTTATGTCTGACTGAGCTTTTTGCAAACGCTCTTGGTTTTCAATCATTCTGCGTTCTGCTTCGTCTACTTGAATGCCTGGAACAGCACCCTGCTGCTGAAGCTTTTGGAAGCGTTGTACTGTGTTTCGATCCTTTGCTACGAGTTTCTGTACTAAGTCAGATGCTGTTTTATTGAACTCAAGTTGTTGCCGAACGGTGTTAATTTGTGCCAGCTGCCCGGACGCCTGAGCTTGGTTTTGCAGCCGTTGCGTTCGGCTCGTCATCTCTAACTGGTTTTTGATCAGTTCTAACTGGGGGAGCCGATTTAGCTGCCCCTCAAGCTTGGACTGAGCTTGTTGGAGTTCAGTACGAGATAGTTCTGACTCCAGTTCCAGTAAAATTTGCCCAGCCTTAACCGCCTGACCTTCTTTGACTTTGATTGCAGCTACCGTTCCTCCAACGGGTGCATCGAGCTTGAACGTTTGACCTTTCGGTTCGAGCCGCCCTCTGGCGTTACCCGTCTCATCGACTTTGGAGAGCATTGCCCAGGGTAAGACAATACCCGCAAATACAATCAACAGATACAGCAGTCCTCGCGTCCAAACCCGTGGTAGGCTATCGATCAGTTCTTGAGTCCAGGGAGACCAATCATCAGGAGATTCCGATGATTTTGATAGAGTTGATGGCTCAGAACTCTTAAAGTCCAGAAGTTCCTCAGGTAAATCTTGTTTTTGGGAGGAATGACCATTCTGAGCAAATGGTTCTTGTGTGCGAGGTAGATTTGGCATGGTGAGCTAACTCTCTTTACAAGAATTCAGGAGTCGGGAGTTAGGATTGAGGAGTCACAAGAAAGAAGATTGCCTAAGTTGAATAGCACTGACTTAAGGGTTTGTAGTAAGCGCTTAAGCGCTTGTGGCACGCTCAGTGCCGACTCCGAACCTATGCTATTTCAGTGACATTCTGCCTAAGTTCTCCATTTTGGATTCTCCTAAATCCGCTTCAACCGATATTTGCAAACTGTTGCTGATTGAGATAGAAGTAGTGACCCCGCCGATGCATGAGTTCGTCATGGGTACCGCTTTCTACTAAGACACCTCGATCGAGGACTAAAATTAAGTCCGCGTTACGGACTGTCGAGAGGCGATGGGCAATAATTAAGGTTGTTCGACCCTCAATAATTTTGTTGAGGTTAGTTTGAATAATTCGCTCGGATTCCGCATCGAGGCTACTCGTTGCTTCATCCAGAATCAGCAATCGGGGATTTCCCACTAAGGCGCGAGCGATCGCAAGGCGCTGCCGTTGTCCCCCAGACAGCATTCCGCCTCCCTCTCCGATTTGGGATTCGTAACCTGCGGGCAGTTCTTTAATAAATTGATGCGCCCCTGCTTGTTGTGCGGCTTCGATAATTTCCTCTAAAGTGGCTTCTGGGTGGCCGATACTGATGTTTTCGCGAATGGTACCGCCAAATAGAAATGTGTCCTGATCGACCACACCGATCTGCTGGCGAAGCGATCGCAGCGAAATAGTGCTGATATCGTAACCATCGATGAGAATCTTTCCTTCTGTAGCGGGATAAAGACCCAAAGTTAGTTTAGAAATCGTTGTTTTACCAGAACCGCTGCGACCTACCAGTGCTACAGTTTGTCCGGGCTGCACCTCAAAACTGAGGTTCTCTAAAGTATTGACCTCACTCTCCGGGTGATAGCGGAACGTGACGCGATCGAAGCGAATGCGACCGCGAATTGGGGGAAGAGTTTGACGAGTCTGATGTTCTAGGTCTTCCTCTGGTTCCGCGTCAATCACATCATTAATGCGCTCAACAGAAATAACCACTTCCTGCAACTGATTCCACAGGACAATCAACCGCTGAAACGGACGAATCACGGTGCTAAGCAGCATATTAAATGCAACTAATTGCCCGATTGTCAGTTGGTTTTGAATCACCTGCCATGCTCCAAACCACAGTAAGGCAGTAGTTGCTACAGCTTCGATCGCGGAGCTAAAGATTACGAGCGTATTGTTGATGACCTGTCCCGAAAAGATCGTTTTAATGGATTTATGAAACAGTTCCTCCCAATGCCAACGGACTGTCCGCTCGATCGCCATCGATTTAATCGTGCGGACTCCCGTAATAGATTCGATCAAGTAGCTACTTTCCGCCGCATAGGCATTAAAAATCTCTCGCGAGACGCGCTGTAAGAAGGGGGTAGTAATCAGCGCCAGCAAAACGAAAGGTGGCACAATGACCAACACCAGCAGCGCCATCTTCCAGCTATACCAGAACATCAATCCGATATAGACAAACACCGTTAGTAAATCGAGAGAGATTGATAAGGCTTCACCTGTTAGGAAGCGCTGAATCTTTTGATTCTCTTGCACGCGGGAGATGATATCTCCGACGTAACGGAACTCGAAAAACCTCAGGGGTAGCCGAAAGGTATGTTTGATAAAACCTGTGAGCAGTGCTAGGTCTACACGATTGGCAGTATGGTCGAGGAGATATTGCCGCAGTCCGGTCATCGCGACTCGGAACAAGCCAAAGATGAGCAAACCCATCCCTACGGCAGTTAAGGTCAGAGTACTGCGTTGCACGACCACTCGGTCTAATAGCAACTGGGTCAATAACGGCGTAACCAGTCCAAAAATCTGGATCAGAATCGAAGCCGCCAACACCTCTAGCAGCACGAGCCAATGGGGTTTCACTAACTCAAAGAACTGCCAGAAGGGTTGGCTGGACTCAGCGGCTTCCTTCAACAGGGCTGTGGGCTGCAATAATAAGGCATAGCCAGTCCAACCTGCTTTGAACTCTGCATGGCTGAGCGTCCGCTGACCGATCGCAGGGTCTGCAACGATAACACGCTTGCGAGTAATTTGATAGACGACGATGTAGTGCTTCCCCTCCCAATGAGCGATCGCAGGCAGGTTTTGTTTCGCCAGTTTGTCAAGGGTCGCTTTTACAGGTCGCGTAGAAAACCCGATCGTTTCTGCCGCGGCCGCTAGACCCCGCAGTGAGGCACCATTGCGGTCAGCATTGGTAATATCCCGCAGGCGGTTGATGCTAAAGCGTTTTCCCCAGTAACGACCCACCATCACCAGACAAGCAGCACCGCAGTCAGACGCACTTTGCTGTCTGAAGAATGGAAAGCGCCTAGTCACTCGTTGCCAAAAGTGACCGAGTTTCACGCTTGGGCTGGGAAAGAAAGCTTTACTGATTTTGTTGGGAGTTTTTTGCCGAATAACAGGCTCTGGGGATTTCGGATTTGGGATTTTAGATTTGAGAGTTTGGATTTTGGATTGGGACAGTTGTCTGTGCCCCCTGGCTTCCCATCTCCCCATCTCCCCCGCAGCCATTGGCAGTGCAGTCTGCCGAGAAGAATTGCTAAGGCTATAAAGTTCGGTGGGCTGAGTCACCCGCCAATCGCGTTCTTCACGGGATTGGGAGGGAGTGTAGATGCTTCCCGGCGTGAGTTTTCGGCTATCTTGATGTAGAAGTTCGCCACGGCGGAGCAACCAAAGCTTTTTTTCTTTGAGCAGAGATGCCGGAAGTTCTCCCACCTCTAGATTGTGCTGTTCTAGCTGAGATACGAGGTTGCTCAATTCATCAGCAGGGGCATCCCGAAAAGGAGGTGTTTGTCGGCATAACAGCAGTAAATCCCAAAGGACGGCTTGATGATATAAGCGATCGCCGATATCAGGATACTTGCGGATGAGAGGTTGCAAACAGTCTTGGGGCAAGTAACAAAGCTTCAGACCGATAGAAGCTCTAGCCGTATACGGCTGAAACTCTCCTTCAGGAAATAAAGTCAACTCACCAAATGACTCTGGAGCCTCGCGTGAAGCGATTAAGTGATCGTCACTACCGATTAATCTGATTTTCCCTGCTAGGATGATGAAAATTCCAACAGTTGCATCTGTAGCTTGCCAAAATTGTTTTCCTGTAGGTGGTTCTAAAAATTGAATTTGTTGTAAACACTTGGAAAGGTCAGATTCTGAAAGTTCTTGACCCAAGGCATGGATGAGCTGTTGAGATATATTAGGCTTGGAAAATACGGATTCTTGTTGAATCATTGCTTTTTAAAAGCTGACCGATAGGACTAAGCTGTTACGCATTTAAATTGGGTATCAGTAGCGACCAAGATGGTTGCACTACAAGGATTGGTGCAATTCTTGACAATAGGGTTTAAATGACGAACGGCTTACTGATTAGTCTTGATGGGATTGAATGGCAACCAAACACTAGGTGATGACGGTAAATCACGAATCGCAATGCCAGAATCCTTGGTTGTAGGTAAATCAGTTGCGGCTGTGTCACGTCTCGATCGGGTGGAAAGTCCCATCTCTTTGAGTAGGCGGCTGATGTGGCGATCGCAAACTTCAATCCCTAATTCTTTGGCGAGATGCTTCCCCAACCAATGTGCTGTCCAGCGCTCAAACGGGTAGCCGTACTCGCGGGGGCTATGCTTCACCAACTCTTTCAAGCGATCGAGATATTCGTCACTAATCGTCTTAGGCCGACCCATGGGATTGTCATTCCATTGGTGAGCTTTACCGTCGCGTGCCCTAGTAATCCAGTACCGCGCAGTCTCCTGAGAACACCCTAACGCTTCACAAATTTGCGTTTGCGAGTAACCCTCATCTGCCATAAGCATAATTTCAAGGCGACGGCGGTACTCGGGTCGTAAATCTGTTTGCAGATTCTTTTGCAAAAGCTTGCGTTGGAAAGGTGACAGAAGTTGAATCTGATGCTCCACAGCAATCCTCCTTATTCTATTTTCAACCGTTCCTTAGTCGCTTGCTAGCTCGAAATTCCCTAAAACTCCTTAAGAAGATACCTCTACTAGCTGCATACTCTTCATCTATCAAAGTAGGGAGACTTCCGCGATCAAATAGAAAAATCTAACACGTATCTTAAACTTAAATAGTCAATTATTACGCCTTATTAATAAACCTCTTCATTCCGCATGCAAAAAAGACATAACTAAGAGATTTATGTCGAAACTCCGCATAGTGAGAACTGATTTAATCTATCTAAAGCGTGGTTCTATATCTATCGAAAGTATGACGATCTAAAAAGGTAAGTTTATCAGAAAAATTTAACGAACCTGCATTTGAAGACTGATTTACTCGAACTACATCAAGATTGCAAGGTAACTTAAAGCTATCAAAACTAGGCTGTCTACAGATACAGCTTCACTTTTAAGCCCCAAAAACGGCTAATTAATTAGCGCTTACAGAGCAATAGAATCAAATGCATTTGCAACCTCGTCTAATCAAGACATAAGTTACTTAGTTAGCTCAAAAAAAACAGTTGAAAAGGCTTGATCGTTCGGTTTTGAGTTTGTAAATTAAAGACATAGCGAAGGACAGGATAATAAAAACTAAGGTTCTTCGCTAAAGCTCAAAAACAAATTAACTCTCTCAATTTTCTTGAATTAAAAAGGAGAATTTTTCAAATGGCTGACATCAAACTGAACGATCTGCAACCCGCTGGTTCTGAATTCTTTGCAGATAACGAAGGCTACCTAAATGAATTGAGTGAAGATGAACTCAATGTCTGGGGTGGCGGCGAACTTAGCGTTCTCAACTCTAACGTTTCTGTTGCAAACTCCGCTGCTAATAGCGCTGCTAACTCTGTTGAGAATAGCGTCAACATCAGCTTATAAGAGATTGTTGACAACGAGAAATAAAGAACTGGGCTTTATACATACCGCCCAGTTTTTGAGAGAACTGAAAATATACTCATTTTCTTGGCCCAATTCAAGGGGGATTTACAACAATGGCTGACATCAAACTGAACGATCTGCAACCCGCTGGTTCTGAATTCTTTGCAGACAACGAAGGCTACCTAAATGAATTGAGTGAAGACGAACTCACTGTCTGGGGCGGCACCGGCGGTGGTGGCGGTTCCAACGTTAGCATTCTCAACACTAACATTACTGCTGCAAACTCCATCGCTAATAGCATTCTCAACTCTTATGAGAATAGCGTCAACATCAGCTTCTAAGAGATTGTTGACAACGAGAAAAAGAAATAGGTGCTACAAAATCGGCTTTTTAAGCACCCCCAAAAAACCACTCATTTCTTGAACCAATTAAGGAGAAGCTAGAACAATGGCTGACATCAAACTCAACGACCTGCAACCCGCTGGTGTAGACTTTTTTGAAGATAATGAAGGCTACCTGAGCGAATTGAGTGAAGACGAACTCACCGTCTGGGGTGGCACCGGCGGCGGTGGCGGTGGCAACTTTAGCATTCTCAACTCTAACGTGAGCCTGTTCAACTCCGCTGCTAATACCCTTGGCAACTCTGCGGGAAATAGTCTGAACATCAGCTTCTAGGTGATTGTTGGCAAATAAAAAACTGGACAGTCCAAAGCCAGGTTCTTGAGAAAACCAAAAATCTTCCTCATTTGTTGAACCAATTCAGGAGGATGTACAACAATGGCTGACATCAAACTCAATGACCTGCAACCCGCTGGTGTGGACTTTTTTGAAGATAGTGAAGGCTACCTGAGCGAATTGAGTGAAGACGAACTCACTGTCTGGGGTGGTATCCGTGGCGGTGTCCTCATTAGGCTTAGCCTTCTCAACTCTAACGTTAGCTTTTTCAAAACCGTTGCTAATAGCGTTGCTAAATCTATTAGCAATAGCGTCAACATCAGCAAATAGTTGCTGACAAAGAGAAAAAAGAACTGGGCAGTCAAAAGCTGGGTTCTTTAGGAAACAAAAAATTGACTCATTTTTCTTGAAACCATTCAGGAGGATTTAGAACAATGGCTGATATTAAACTCAACGACTTACAACCCGCTGGTGTAGACTTCTTTGAAGATAACGAAGGCTACCTAAGCGAATTGAGTGAAGACGAACTCACTGTCTGGGGTGGCACCGGCGGTGGTGGCGGTTCCAACGTGAGCATTGCTAACTCTAACATTAGCATTGGCAACTCTGTTGGCAATAGCCTTCTCAACACTTTTGGTAATAGCGTTAACGTCAGCTTCTAGAAGATTGTTAACCTAATACTATAGTTCGCCCAATAGTGTTTTGAACGACTAGGGGTTGTGGCATGAAATCCATGCCTCGCCCCTAGTTATCGAGTAGAGAATGAAAAAAATGAAATCATTTTTATTAAGCTCTCAAAACGTTTTTAACTATTTGGCTAGGCAGGATATTTGTACTCAAGGAGAACAATCGCCGAGTAAAATTGAGCCAAAAGCTGCCAAAAACTTTAATTTGTTACTAACTCTGCCAGACGAACGTAAACTCCTCGTTAAGCAAGAGCGCCACAACCAGGAGGGAAAAACAGCTGGTGAGTTTGTGCATGAATGGCGGATTCAGGAGTTTTTACAACGATTTCCAGCACTGAGTCACCTGCGACCATTAATTCCGGAAGTATTGCATTTTGATGCAGAACACTCGATTATTGTTTTTAACTACCTGACTGAGTATCGTGACTTAGCTGATTTCTACGCGAAAGAGAACGTCTATCCGACTGCAATTGCCTCGACAATTGGAGCCATTCTAGCTGCGATCCATCGTGCCACGCTGAACGATCGGGAGTATCGGGACTTCTTCTGCCAGAATCAGGAAAACCTAGCCGCTAACCGGATTGGCCAGATTGTGCGCGAGTTGGAACGGATTAGTCCTGAAGTGTTTGGTCGAGTACCCGCAGATGGTCTGAAATTCTTTTCTCTCTACCAGCGCTACGATAGCTTGAAAGAAGCGATCGCAGAACTCACCGCAGCCTTTGAACCCTGTTGCCTGACGCACAATGACTTAAAGCTAAACAACATATTACTGCACAATGATTGGGAGCAAATTCTTTTAAGAGCAGAACCTTCAGACAGCAGTATCGTTAGACTGATTGATTGGGAACGCTGTAGCTGGGGAGATCCAGCATTTGATTTAGGGATGCTCATCGGCAGTTACCTTTTAACCTGGCTGAGTAGCTTGGTTGTGAGCAAATCAATTGCCATTGAAGACTCTCTACGTATGGCGATGACACCGCTCGAAAAACTCCAACCGTCTATCGCTGCCCTGACGAGAGCGTATTTCGGCAATTTTCCAGAAATCCTAGAGTGTCGCCCTGATTTCTTGAAAAGAGTCATGCAATTTTCCGGGCTTGCCATGATTATTCAAATTCAGGCGATGCTCCAGTACCAGAAAACCTTTGACAACATGGGTATCTGCATCCTTCAGGTTGCCAAGAGTTTACTCTGCCGTCCGGAACAATCCATTCCGACTGTGTTTGGAGCGGCAGCCTCTGAAATTACTGGCTTATCCTTTGCTCTCGCTTAAGTCATTTTAGTGGAACTAGATTGCTATGCAACTGCTGGATTCTCTCGAAATTCACCAATCTTCTGTCCCTTCCGAGCAAGTACTAGACTCTCTTCAAGACATTGCCACTAAGGTGCAGATTCAATCCAACTTCAGCGTTAGGCACCCAGATTACAAACCGTTGGAGCTTCCGGCTGAAGCGGTCGTTTACTTTCAGCGTCTGCCTTTGGAGCTTCAGCAGAAGTATCGAAGCGTACAATTACAGAGTTTTCTCTACGGCATTTATTACAACGGTTCCCTGCGAAAAGCCTTGGCACCAGAAGCCAAGTCAACGGGGCTAGCACCTCACCAAAATCTAGAAAACAATACATACATGGGAGTAGACCTGGAATTCTACGATCGCTTGCACGAAAGTAATTGTGGGGCAGGCTACTTTGACTCAGGCTGGGGTGTAGTGAAACAGGAAGAGGATGGCAGCCTAGCCGTGAGAAAAGGTGGTTTAACACTGCATATCGACCGCACTCGCCATCTCCCGTTAGACCAGCAATCAGCTAATGTCGGCGACACAGTTACCATCCGCAAGCCCCGCAACTTAGTTCAAAATGGGTTTTACATGGCGGTTGGCAATCAGGGTTCGGATGGTCGCGGTCATTCAGAAGGGAATTCCGCAATTGTGCGAGTTTACTTCAACTTGACTCCTGAAGGGGCACTTGCGGTCATGAACGACTTAACGCGGCAACTCAATGAAATTGCCATTCCCTTCTCGTTTAAAGCTCTCTACAATCCTTCTGAGTACGATCGCTACGACTCTGCGGTTCTCTACTTTGATAAAAGTAACTATGAAGCCGTCCGGCAAGTCCTTCAGAGCGTTTATACAGAAAATCAATCCCATTTTCAGATGGAAGTACCACTCTTCACCAAGTTATTGGCACCGGGACTTGGTCTAGCAGAAGAACCTGACCAAAAATTTGTGACTAAAGAAAGTTTCGGGACACATCGCTGTCAAGTTGTTGCTAGGGGTTTGCTGGATGCTTGGCAAAACGGTGATGACTCTCCAGAACGCCGGATGGAATCTATTTTGCAAAATTTTACCCTCCTTGGGATTGATTTAAAGCATACCTATCTAAATGCAAAATCAGAAGATATTTATACTCCCTTAGAGCTATGCTAATAACCGATTTAGCACCAGAGCGTGTAGATACGCTAGAGAAAGTTCGCGAACTAAACGCTAGATTTCCCGAATCAGAACTGCCGTTTTATCGTAAATTAGGGCGCACCGAGCTGACTGTCAGTTGTCTTGGATTAGGGGGCGGAGGTGGTATCTCCAGTGAAGATACGCTTTATGCCTTCGATCGAGGCATTAACTATTTCTTTTTCTCTAGCGATTTGCACCACTTTTTGTATCGTGAGATGTCCGGCGCACTCCGTCAGTTGTGCGGACGCGGCTCCTCCAATCGAGAGCAAGTCATTCTCGCTACCGTGACTTACATCAAAAGTCCGGAGTCAGCAGTCTCTGCTCTGTACGATCAGTTTCGCGAACTGGGAATTGACTACGTTGATGTGTTTTTCTGGGGTTGGATTGGAGAAGAAGATGGTTCGCGTTTCAACGACTGCTTGAGCATTTCTAATGATTTGAGAGGTCCTAATTGTGTTTATCAGCGAACGATAGAACGATGGTTTGGTATCTCAGAGCACCTGAAAAAAATGGGTGCAGTTCGCTATATCGGTGCTTCGTTTCACGATCACAATTTAGCTCAGCAGTGGTTGAATAGTCCCCTGTTGGATGTTGTAATGGTTAGGCACAATGTTGCTCACCGCACTGCCCAGAGTAAAGTCTTCCCCTACCTGGATGCCGAAGATCCGCAGCGATCGGGTATTGTTACCTTTAAGTCGGCTGGTATGCACAATTTCCTGCCGAATCCACCTGTAGGTTTACCCAAAGGATGCTGGCAACCTTCAGTGCCCGATCTCTATCGCTATTCCTTATCGCAGAACTGTGTGGATGTCTGCTTGACAGGTTTTAGAAAGCGCCAAGAGGTTGATAGTGCGATCGCTGGAGTCCAGCAGGGAAAACTGACACCTGCTGAAATTGACTACCTCAATATTTACGGCGATTTACATCGCGATCGGCTAAGAATCCAAGATGTTTCACCTGAGTGCCTGATTTATCAATCTTAGGCAGCATTATTACCATCATCAACTCTTTTGTTTATATCAAGTTCCTTTAATCACCCCTAGTAAGCTGGCAGACGGAAGAAGAAAAAATTCAGAATTCATTTCAAGTTTTCTTATAACTCCTGAATCTTGATTCTGAAGTCTCCTCCCTAATAAATCACCCGGATAGAATATCAACAAGGAGAACAAAATCATGCAAGAGACTTTAGCAGTAACTCAATCTCAGTCTGTTCAGGAATCTGCATTGCCAGAAATTTCTCCTCTCACAAATGAAGAGATTATTGCTTACCTGCGCCGTTCTCACAAAATTGCTGAAATTGCAGCATTAGCTGAGCGAGATGCATTGATTTTAGCCCTCTGCGAGCAGCATGGTATCACGGTTTCTGAAGAGGAATTGCAAGCAGCAGGAGATGAATTTCGCCGGGAACACAAGTTATTAGGAGCATCTGCAACCCTCGCGTGGCTCTCACAACATCGGATAACTTTACAAGATTGGGCCCAAGGGATTAGAGTCGCGCTACTTGAGAAGAAGTTAAAAGAACAGCTTTTCGGGGCATCAGTCGATGGTCATTATCTGAGCAATCGTAAGGATTATAGACGAATTGCTCTCTCTCAGATTGTAGTAGATGACCTAACCGAAGCTCTGAAAATAGTGTCTAGGGTTCAAGAAGACAAAGCGGCCTTCTGTGCTTTAGCCCTAGAGTACTCGAAGGGTAAGCAGTCCAAAGAAAAAGGTGGTTTTGCTGGTATTCATTTTGTTTCAAAATTGATACCAGAGATGGCACAAGCTGTTTCCGATGTCAACGAAGGCGAAGTTATTGGACCCATTCAAACGAAACTGGGTTATCACACTATCAAAATTGAGAAGTGGTTTCCTGCTCAACTCAGTGAAGAAGTCAGAGAAGAAATTTTAGAGTCCCTTTTTCAAGCTTGGTTACGAGAGCAACGCAATTCTGCTCGTCGTACTTAACTGTCAGTAGATCAAAAGTTTTTCCCAAAAAGCGATCGCTCTCGCCAGATATCGACTATTAACAGGTCGAGGTGAGTAGTGTTGAATCTGACTTTTCACGTCATGTGGAAAAGTTCACGAAAAACCTAACCCCCTAGCCCCCTTCCCTACTAGGGAAGGGGGAACAATCAAAGCCTCTCTCCTACAAGGAGAGAGGTTTGGAGAGAGGTTTTCCACATAAGAGTGAAAAGTAAGGTGTTGGATAAGCTAACTAACTTTGAACAATTAGAAACGCAACTCCATATAGAAACATGGATACACTCTCAACTCTCACATCAAA
>DATNPC010000685.1:0-3487 GCA_036703375.1 Allocoleopsis sp. | reverse complement strand
CAGGTGACGAAAAAACCACTCTCCCAATGCGGCTATGGTGTATGGATAAGTCTCTCTTGCTCCCTACCTCACCCAATCCTGGGGGACTTTGAACTCCGGTTCCCCCAAAGTTTAGGAACCAGGGCGTGTTTTCAAACCCTTCGATCCCCCCCAGCCCCCCTTAAAAAGGGGGGAGAATCTACTCAAAGTCCCCCTTTTTAAGGGGGATTTAGGGGGATCTTCTTATTCTTAGATGAAACACAATCACAGGTCGTTTGAAAACGCGCCTTACGGGGGCTAACTACGATTACTCTATCGTTCAGTCAAGCGCGTCAGCACCTGATTGGAGCGCTCCACAAACGCCTTCATCCCTTCCGCATCAAACCCTTTCTGAGCAATCAGCGCCAAGTCGTAGACGTGCTGGCAAATTTGATTGGCGAGTTCAGCAGAGGGCGATTGACCACCACTCTGAACGATACTGCCCTGACTCAGTTCGTACAAGTTCTGAATCAACGGGTGAGCGGTATTGACGACGAGGACATGCTCTTCCGGGAACTCAGCAGACTGCTGCTGCATGAGTGCCGTCATTTCCCGCAACCGCCGCATCGCCTCTGGCAACAACACCATGGCGGGTGGCGTGCCTTGCGGGTCATCGGACTTCAGCGCTTGAGTCTTAATGTTGACTTTCGGCTTGTTGAGCGCATGCTCAAACAGCTCTTTAATCACTTCGCTGCGGGTTTTGTTGGTCTTCGGGTCAACAATTTCCTTCTCTTTCTCCTGGTCAATCAGGGTATTGTCTAGCTCGGAGTCTACCCGCGAAAACTTGACATCCGAGTACTCCCGCTCTAGGAAGCTGATGAAGTGGGTATCGATAAAGGAGTCCATATACAGGACTTCCAACCCTTGGTTTTTGTGCAGTTCGACATAAGTCGCCTGCACCGCTTCATCATTGCAATAGAAGACGCGATTCTCGTGTTTGGTTTGGTTGCGCTCCAGATATTCTTTGAGCGTGGTGTAATGTCCCTTTTCTCCCTTACTGACCGAAGCGTCTGAAGCGGTGGCTGAGGCAGCCGGTGGGGTGACATCTTGCCAAGCATCTCCTTCCTCAGATTGCACCTGGACGGCTGGAGCTTCTGAATCGCTGACTGGTTCCTCAGTTGATGCGCTCTCCTGCTGGTTTGGCTCATACGTGGTGCGGTAGATGATAATGTCTTCGACTTGTTTTTTAAACTTGTCGTCGTTGAGAGAGCCAAACTTAACAAAGGTACCGACATCTTGCCAGCCCCGGATGTACTCTTGGCGATCTTCGTTGTACAGTGATTTGAGGCGATCGGCGACTTTTTTGGCAATAAAGTCAGCAATGCGGCGCACGGTGCGATCGTTGGTCAGAGCGCTGCGGGAGACATTGAGCGGAATGTCAGGGCTATCAATCACACCCCGCAATGGCATCAGGAATTTGGGAATGATTTCTTCGCAGTGGTCACTGACAAAAACCTGGTTGCAAAATAGCTTGATGTTCCCCTTGGTTACGTCTACATCAGGCTGTAGTTTGGGGAAGTAGAGTATGCCGTTGAGCAGGAAGGGATAGTCGGTGCTCAAATGCACCCAAAGCAACGGCTCGTCCTGAAACGGATAAAGGTAGCGATAGAAGTCTAGATAATCTTCTTTGGTTAGGTTTTGTGGCGATTCCTTCCACAGCGCCCGTTGTCTGTTGATTTGTTCGCCATCCAGCTTAATCGGCACTGGCATGAAGTCGCAGTAAGCTTTCACCAACTGCTTAATCCGCAAGGATTCGAGGTATTCAACTTCTTCGTCTTGAAGCGTAAGCGTAATGGTTGTACCCCGTTCGGTACGGCTGGAGTCGGATAGCTCAAAGGCCGGTGAACCGTCGCAGGACCAGTGAACGGCTTGCGAACCCGCTTTGTAAGACAGGGTATCGATTTCTACCTTACTCGCCACCATGAAGGAGGAGTAGAAGCCCAGACCGAAGTGACCGATAATCTGTTGGTCAGCATCCTTTTTATACTTCTGGATAAATTCTTCGGCACTAGAGAAGGCAACTTGGTTAATGTATTTTTTCACCTCATCGGCGGTCATGCCGATACCGTTATCGGAGACGGAGAGGGTCTTTTTGTCTTTATCAACAGAGATGTGAATTTCTGGTGCATCCACCTCTCCATCCACTTCACCGGCGAACGAAACCATCTTCAATTTTTGGATGGCATCCACGGCGTTAGAAATCAGTTCCCGCAAGAAGATTTCGTGGTCAGTGTAGAGAGACTTCTTGATAATGGGAAAGATATTCTCGGTATGAATAGTGATATTGCCCTGTTCTAAAATCGTCATGGGTTTAGCTCAGTTATCTTAAGAAGGTCTCCAAGAAGTGATTTTGTGCGATCGCATTAGGATTTGCTGCTGGGATTGCACCCTAGGAATGATTCGGATCTCCCTACTTTAGTGGTCTAATTTTCAACGTCAGGTGTGGTTAGAGCGGCATTGGCTCTGGGTTCAACGCTGAGATCTGAGTAGGGGTGATAGTCCTAACGAGATCGCCAGAGCGATCGCAATTGGCGGACTTGCTGTTTCAAAGGAGCTGGCACGCTTTTTTTCACAGCCGCGATCGATTTTTCTAGTGTCATTTCCAGTGTAGTCTCCGATCTGCCCACTCCTTCTGGCTGCTGATTATGGCGGATACAGGTTAAGAGTGCTTGCACCCAAGACGCCGATATTCCAGCCTCTCTTGCCGCTTCTAATACTCGCTCCATTTCAGTCAGTGGTCCTGCTCCAACTCTAATGCTGCGAATTTGCTCATCGGTCACGTCCTGGTCAAAACACTCCGGTAGACCAACTCCCAAAATCCGAAAATTTAGAATGG
The DNA here is from genome assembly GCA_036703375.1 of Allocoleopsis sp. GTDB lineage: Bacteria > Cyanobacteriota > Cyanobacteriia > Cyanobacteriales > Coleofasciculaceae > DATNPC01. The sequence continues at coordinate 633 of DATNPC010000685.1, read as the reverse complement.
TCCGAATGCACTTCTCGCAGCGGCAGCAGTTTCGGTCTTTGGGCGTACCCTCCCAGCAAACCCTCAAATTTTGTAGCGCTTCAGGCCAATTCACAATTTCCCGCATTTTTTCCAGGCGAGGAAAAGCTGCACCATCGTGAACGATTTGAAACGCGTTGCCGGAGAGCATCCAATCCGTCACTGGATTAGAGCCATAGGGAAAAGACAGCGCCTGATAAGGAAAAGAGCTGGCGATTAACCCTGTTGTGTAGCCACCTTGTAACAAGATTAAGCAAGAGGCAAGACCTGTGCCAAAGGCATCTTCCCACTTGAGAGGCAACTGACGAAAATTAGTCGCGATCGGAATTAACTCTACACCTAATGTTGAGAGTAGCTTTCTCGACTTTTCTGCCGCGTTAGCAAATTCCTGCTCCTCTTCCAAGGGAATATCCATGCCATGAATCATCGCGCCAGCTTGAAGATTGCGCTGCCAACGACCACAACGATTGGTGCGGTGGCGAAAGACGGTGAAGCAACTATCAACCCCACCTGAAAACGCGGCTACAGCTCGCTCTGACGCGGAAGCGGGTAGCTCTTGTTCTACCTCAGCACTAATCTCAATCGGTTGGTAATGGTTAGGTTCCCAAGCCGACC
>DATNPC010000684.1:0-3913 GCA_036703375.1 Allocoleopsis sp. | reverse complement strand
GCGCCCTGACTAGGACATTACTAACCACTATCTCTGAATCTGTGTCTGTTGTCTTCTCTGCCTTCGCCGCTCTGCAATGGATAATCGACGCGACTCTAAAGACACTACCTCAGCCTCATTACTCTCCCTTGCCACCCGAATGAGCAAACCGGCTGCTATTAAACTAGCAATCATCGAGTTGCCCCCATAGCTAAAGAATGGGAACGGTAAACCCGTTGTTGGCAAAACGCCAGTCGCCACTCCAATATTCAACAGGGACTGCCCCACAATCAAAATCATCGCCCCGGTTGCTACTAGTCGATGAGTTGAATTCCGAGCTTTCAGGGCGACGATGACAGACAGTGTCGCATAGGTCACAATCATCATTAGCAGAAGTACGCTTCCAGCAAAGCCGAATTCCTCGGCAAATACGGCAAAAATAAAATCGGTGTACTGAATCGGTAGATAAAATAACTTTTGTTGTGATAATCCGAACCCAGCACCCCAAGTACCACCCGAACCCACAGCCAGCAAACTTTGTACTAGCTGATATCCATCATGCATCGGGTCAGCCCAGGGGTCGAGAAAGGACATGATTCGACGCCGTTGATATTCTTTGAAACTGATGCTGAGGACAGCGAGCAAAAAACCACCCACTGCTGTTCCGCCCAAGTACGAGAAGGGTAGTCCTGCTGCCAGCGCCACCAGCCACAATGTCATCCCGCACAGTGCTGCTGTACTTAAGTTAGGCTGAATCAAAATTCCCAACAGCACCAAGGCAAAAATCCCCAGCCATAGCAAGCGAGTTCGCCAACTAAACCGCTCCCACTGCCCGAAGAGTCGAGCACTTTGCAGTACTAAAAAAGGCTTAATTAACTCAGACGGTTGAAGCGGTGCAGGTCCAAGCGATAGCCAACGAGTCGCACCATTGATGGTTGTTCCTACCCCAGGAATCAGCGTAATGAAAATAAACGCTAATAGGATGAATAGACCCCAATGGGACATGCTCAAAATATAGCGCAAAGGCGATCGCACTACCACATTGAAGCCGATTAAACCTAAGCCTGCCCAGAGCAGTTGTCGCTTGAAGTAATACAGCCCATCACCATACTCAGCATCTGCACTGGGAAACGATGCTGAGAAAAGGACAGCAAGCCCGATAAACATCCACACGAATGTTAGCCACTTTAGTAACCGAGCATTCGTCGCCCATTCCTGGGCGGAGGGATTAATAAAGAAAAATAGGTCGCGTAGAGTCACTATTAGTTAATGCCTAGTTAATGCCTAACAACAATGCAGAGCTGAATCAAGAATAGCGAATTCTTTCTTAGAAGATTCACCTGCTCCTCGCTCTCGTCCGGCATCCTGACAAAAAGAAGAAAGGGGTCGCTCGCGACCCCTACTCTTTACCAATGAAATACTATTTTTTAGAACTTAGAGTAGGCCGGTGTTTGTACCGGGCTTGCCAGTGGCGAGTTCAACCTTAACGATTTTGCCACCCATTTTCATAATCCGCTGCTGCTCGCGAAACCAGTTGTCATAGGGAACTAGCTTAGTGAAATAGGTGTTTTGTAACTCCCGTTGCGTCCTAATGCGGGTTTGGCTGGGAACACAGGCAGTCACTTTAAACATTCGCATGGGGTTATCTCCTAATTGGGTTAAGAAATTTTGAATTTGATTTGAGTTTTTGAAGCGAGCAGATGACAGTAACTGTCGAAATCTTGGGTAGGAGTGACGCGTACTCGGCCTGGATGATGCAATTTCGCACTGCTCTTGAAACGATTTTCTCAGGCTAAGGCGTATATCACAACTGTAAAACTTGAAGAAGAATCGGTCAATAGAACAAAGGTCGGGAGTCAATAGTCAATACTAGACTGTCAAAACTCATCTGCTTAACCGTAGTGCCACAAGACTCGCCTTTAACAAGCTAGCACTCACAACTGACTTCCCAGACCTTAACTCAGACAACCGACTACAAGCTCAGAATCTAACTAAGAGAATTCAACTTAGCTCAAGCCAGAGCTGATGTAGTCGAAGTAAACGCCCATTTCTTTGCCAGCATCAGAACCGACCAAGCTAGCGGTGACTTCTTTCATCGCTTGGATAGCTTGAACAGTAGCGGAAATGGGAACGCCCAGAGAGTTGTAGGTTTCCTTCAAACCGTTGAGCACGCGCTCATCGAGGATGGAGGGGTCGCCAGCCAACATAGCGTAGGTAGCATAGCGCAGGTAGTAGTCTAGGTCGCGGATGCAAGCAGCATAGCGACGGGTGGTGTACATGTTGCCGCCGGGACGGGTGATGTCAGAGTACAGCAGAGACTTAGCAACAGCTTCTTTAACGATGGTAGAAGCGTTAGCGCTGATGGTGGTTGCTGCACGGACACGCAGTTCGCCAGTTTGGAAATAGCCCTTGAGCTTTTCTAGAGCAGCGTTATCCAGGTACTTACCTTGGACGTCGGACGAGTTGATAACAGAGGTGATTGCGTCTTGCATTATCCTAATTTCCTATTACACAAAAGTCTCTTGAATCCTTTTGTTTGAGACGCGGTATTTCGCGTCTTGCCAGCAGGTAAAGAAGCTTTACCTTACTGCATTGCACCAATTACATAGTCGAAGTAAGAGCCAGCTTCAGCAGCATCTTCAGCCGATAGCAGAGAAGAAGCAGCATTCTTCAGACCACGAACACCTTCAGCAACGGCGGGGATGGGGGTGCCGAGAGAATTGTACATTTCTTTCACACCGACCAAGCCGATTTCTTCAATCGGAGTAACATCGCCAGCTACGATTCCGTAGGTAACGAGACGCAGGTAGTAGTCCAAATCGCGCAAGCAAGTAGCGGTCATTTCTTCGCCGTAAGCGTTACCACCAGGAGAAACAACATCAGGACGCTTTTGGAACAGCGCGTCACCAGCTTGCTTAACCAGGCGCTCGCGAGAATCGGTCAGGGTTTGAGCGATGCGAAGACGGCGCTCACCAGTGGTCACAAAGGACTTAATCCGATCCAATTCGCCAGGGCTGAGATAACGAGCCTCGGCATCTGCATTCACGATAGATTTTGAGACGATGCTCATTTAAGGATTCCTCCAGAAAAATTTAACCAGGTGTGTTTAAACTGGCATTCTCATTTTTGTTCGCTGTATTACCTGCTTAATCAGCTGCAACTAGGAGCTTTAAGGGTTGCTCGTCTTCTCGTACCCTAAGCTTTCTTAAGTATTCTTAGGATCGTTGAAGTAGTCAGTGCTAAATCAGTCAGGTGTACAGCGACCTACCGCAAATATTCTGCGACAGATTGTTCACATTCTTCCTGGCTTTTTAATATTTTGTAATATTTCTCCTCAGATTTGCCGGAAGTTTGCGAAACGCAAAAACAAGCGAGAGCAGAGAGTGGCTCTCTCCCCCCGATCGCAGTAGTTTTGTAGTTTTGCTGTGATGAAAATGCCTCGGAAGTGCGATCGCTATTTCCCCATCACGGAGATCGAGAGATAGCGATCGCCAATTCCATCAGCTAGCCGATTCTACACATTAGCCTTTGCTAAAGCGGCTGCTCAGAGACGACGGTGACAGATCGGACCACGACTGCTTCACCAGATCGGTTGCTGCCTTCACGCTGCCTAGGTAGTTACCAGCAGGCAGTGCCGGGAAGCGGTTGTAAGGCACGACATCCTCGCCGAAGAAGCGGGCATATTCTGGGCTATCAACAATCGCTTCTACCGCCGCGCTCAAGCCGCGATCGGCCAGAAGTTTGTTGTACTGCCGGATTTCTGCCTGAGTGGCAGGAGCCCGTCCCAACAGATGACGGAACAAGAACTCGATCACCTTGGTATTGGGATAAGGCGTATAGAAGCGACGGCGGTAAATGTCGGAACTCCCTAGAGCTTTGACAAACTCGCGCACGGAAATTTCACCATTGCGGAGTTTGCTCTCTAGGTCAGAAC
>DATNPC010000683.1:0-5879 GCA_036703375.1 Allocoleopsis sp. | reverse complement strand
AATGAAAGAAACACTGTCATTCTTCTTGCCTATTTCCTGTTTCCTGTGTTTCTTGAGCGCCTCTAACCAGCACGGTTACGTACTAGCAAAATATGAAAGAAACACATTCAGGTCCAAAACCTGAAATCATTACTAGGCAAGGGTATAGAATGTGTTTCTTGAAAAGAAAATGGTAGTTAGAAACTGGGAATTACATCCCAAATCCGATTTTTTTCAGCAATACCCCAAGGAGAAGGGAAATTAGCTAATTTTCTCCTCTTCTTCAATAACTCTTATTGGGGTGGACGTGTATCTGGATAAAAGCAGAGTGTTTCACCTGCATAAATCTCTGGGTTGTTATTCGATAAGGGGGGATGGGGGCTATCCTTTGGTCTTACGCAATTGCCATTCTGCCAATCGTTGCCATGTCCCTTACCATAGAAAGATTCGGAAAGCTCAAAAAGCGTATCTCCCTGTTTAACGTTGACAGGCTGTGAATTCCCTGGACATTGTGCCATAAGAACCTCCATTCATTAGTAGAGTTAGCTTTGTTGGCGCTGTATGAGAACTCTGGGTTGAATCCTGACTTAAGTTGAGAAAACGTTACATTAGCTTCTAGCTAAACACCAATACTTACTGGGTTCCTCTACCTTAAGAATGAGCTGATGCTAAGCGATTTTGCGATCGGCAATACATCGAACTGATATCGGTGAATACAAAAATTTAGTCCAGCAGTCGGCATCGCATCATCGCATCCTGGAATCAAAGCAACGACCCACTATTCGATCGGACTACTGTTAGCTTTGTCAAAAAACTTGATTCCTTCCATCCCACTTGCTTTCACGTCACCCTGGGCGACTGAGGTATCCCATTGCGGACTACTGAGTCTAATTTATGCGTGAAAATCACACTTAGATGTTAATGGGTAATGGGTAATTGAAACGTCTTCACATTACTGGTTGCCTAACTTTTCAACTATGCATTGAGCCATTAACTCTTCCAAAATCGAGAATACGGTTGACAAATTATTGAGATTCGATGTAGAGTTTTCCGATCGCTCAACTCTGATGAATTAGAGTCTACTAGCAAAAGCTGAAGCTGCAAAATTTTGTAACAACTAGAGCGTTAACTATTAGCATTTTATATCTTCTCAAGTCTATAGTTGAAATCTATACAAAAAGTCAATTAGAGACTTCAGTAAGACCCAAGTGTAATGGACGTATCTACCATAATGCAAAATACTATTGAGAGTCTCGAAAAGACTCAATCTCCAGCTTTAGAAACAGCTTGGCAACGTCACGCGCAGCTGGCGACGAATGCCCAAGCAACGTCTAAACAGTATTTGAGACTGCGCGGAGGCGCGATCGCATTGAGTGTCGTTGCCACCCTGCTAGCGATTGTCACGGCTGGTTCGGACAGTGACATCATGACCTCAATGATGGGTCAGGTGCTCAGAGCTAGTCTGATTTTAGTCCCCATTATCAGCTCGATCGTTTTAGTCTTTGCCAGCAGACTGCAACAGGGACAAGACTGGCGAGTCCTGGAGGCAGGTGCAGAGGAAATTAGAAAAGAGATTTACCTGTACCGAACTCTACTGCAACGGCAGGCCAATCGCGATCGCTGGCTGAGCGATCGAGTAATCGCCATTCAGCGTCAGGTGATGGAGAAGGTGGGTGGCAATCTAGCCCTGCAACCCTATACCGGCACGATTCCGCCTGCTCGTTTCGACGATAATCGCGATCGCGATCCAGGGTTTAGCGATTTGCTCGCTGACGATTACTTACGCTATCGCTTAGAAGCCGAACTCCGAGGGTATACCCAAGAATTAGCGGGGTTGCAGACAACGAGAACTCGCCTTCAAATCGGGATTTTTGCCTTCGCCGGAGTGAGTGCATTTCTCCCAGCCTTCGCCGCCAGTTTGAATGTCTGGGTAGCCTTGACTACAGCATTAGCGGTTGCCTTGATGCTTTGGCTGGAAGTATCTCGTCTAGACTCGACGACAAACGATTACAACCAACTGATTCTCGAACTCACGATTATTCGCGATCGCTGGCAAAGTTTAAGCGAAGACGAACGAACGGGTGAGGAATTTGTCAAATTAGTGCTAGCAACCGAAAAAGTCCTCTGGAGTCAGCATCATCAAATTGTGACTCAAATGCGGCAGGCCGTTCATGACTTGCAGGAGAGAACCAGCGATTTGCTCGCTCAAGCGATCGAACTCACCCATCCGACTAGTATTGAGCCAGGTTTATTGCCCAAAAAGCCACCTGTCACCCAACAACAACCCCAGCAGAAAACCATACCCGTTGAAGCCAAAATTCTCATCGCAGAAGCAGAAGCGCTCAAAGCCGGTAAGCAGAAAGAAGAAGAGAAAAAACGCCCAGGCAAACAGGGATTACCTCATGCGTTTGTCGTCATGCCATTTGGTCGGAAAAAAGGCCCAGACGGACGTTGGATCGATTTTGATAGCATTTATCAAAACTTAATTAAACCCGCACTGGACGAGGCGGGTTTTGAGCCATTTCGAGCCGATGAAGAGGCGGTTAGTGGCGATATTTTAAGCGATATGTTTCAGGAGCTTTTGCTCGCCGATCTGGTACTTGCTGACTTGAGTATTGATAATGCCAATGTGTTTTATGAGTTAGGTATTCGTCACGCCTTACGCAAGCGGGGAGTCATTCATATTCAGTCCGGTCGGGCGTATATGCCTTACGATATTTTTAACGTTCGTACTCTTCCTTATCAATGTGACGACGAAGGGCGTCCCGACTCTCAACATCTAGAGAAAGATAAGCAAGCGATTATTAAATCGATTCGTGCCACTTGGGAGTCAGACCATAACCGGATTCATAGCCCGATTTTTAATTTACTAACCGGTCTAGAAGAACCTAATCCCAAAGCGCTGCGAACCCCCTTGGCAACGGGTTACTGGGAAGAATACAGACAGTGGCAAGAGCGAGTGACGATCGCTCAGCGCCAAAAGCGCATTGGTGATGTGTTGTTACTCACCGAAGAAGTCAGAAATCCTCTAATTCAAGAAGAAGCGATCGCAAAAGCAGGCAAAGCACTCATGGAGTTGGGAAATCACGCCCTCGCGCTCAAAGAGTATCGCCAAGGCCTCAAACTCAATCCTCAAAATTCAGAGTTTCGCCGCTTAGAGGCGTTTAACCTGAGCCGACTGAAGCAATCGGATGAGGCGATCGTGAAATTGGAGTGGTTACTTCAGGATGAACCGACCAATATCGAGGCAATCTGTAACTTAGCTCATATTTATAAAGACAAATGGAAGCGTGAATGGGCTGGCATTGCTGACCTTCAGGAGCGGCTGCAAGCAGCTTACGACTCAGTTCATTTGCTCACAAAATCGATTCAGAGTTACCTCAAAGCCTATCGTTTAAATCAAAACGATTCCTATGCAGGTATCAACGCCCTGATTTTGATGGCAGTTTTGGAACATGTGGCACAGCAGGTGAACGCGGACGACGATCCAGACGAGGAAGCTCTCAAGCAACAGTTCCCCTCCTTGCAAGGTGCCGTTCAATTTTCCCTAGAGACGGCTGTCACGAAGGATGACTATTGGGTATTCGTTTCACTGGGCGATTTGGCAGTTTGTACGGGTCAAGATCCAAAACAAGTGACTAGAGCATACAAAAAGGCGCTGACCTTGGCGGGGAAAAGCAAATTTGCGTTAAGGTCTACGCTCAATCAGCTGGAGTTATTAGATTTGCTCGCGTTTCGTCCCGATTACGTCAAAGCTGGCATTGCCGTTGTGCGAGCTGAATTGGATCAATTTGAAGACCAAGAACAAGCGATCGCATTCCATGCCGATCGTCAACCCTCGCAGGTGCTTCTGTTCTCCGGTCACATGATCGACCGTCCCGAACGAGCGCAGCCTCGTTTTCCCGCTGCCATGGAAAGCGAAGCGCGTCAACGCATTGAGGCAGTATTGGAGAAGTTAAAACCCAATCCGAATTGCTTAGCGATCGCGCCTGGAGTGGCTTGTGGGGGAGATATCCTGTTTCTCGAAGCCTGTTTGCGCTGCAATATGAAAGTGGACGTGTTCCTCCCGTTTTATCAGGCCGAGTTCATTCAAGAGTCCGTGGACTTTGCCGGTGATGAGTGGGTAAGCCGCTTTTATGCGATTATCAACCATCCGAATGTCACGCTTCACCTGCAACCCGATCGCCTGGGAGAGGTGCCTGAGGGAGAAAATGCCTTTTCCCGCAACAATCGCTGGGCGCTCTACTCCACATTGATGTACGGAATTGAACGGGTTCGGCTCGTTGTCCTGTGGGATGGCAAAGGGGGAGATGCTCCCGGTGGCACTGGCGACATGGTGCAACAGGTACGCCAACTCGGGGGAATCGTCGAGCATATCGATACAACCAAGTTTGATTACTGGAAAGTGAAGGAAAAAGTAGTAGATTTTCCCAAACCGCCTGAACTATCAGCTCCAGTCCAAGAAAAGGAAGTTTAGCGATCGCTTTTCGTCTAAAACTAGAGTCCAAATCAACCTTTCGCGACCCTTCTTAACAAAATTATTACCCAACGAGTCTTCCCTCTACGGTTAGACTTGTGTCAACTTAGGGTCAATACTTCGCTGCTACTACTTGCCGTTACATGGAAAAGCCTTTTAGATGTACTTTTGCTAATAAACTGACCGCCGATGTAATTCAAGTGCATCATTTCGCTGAACTGCCTAGGGCTGTACACAACCTTGGCTTTCACAAGACACGACCGACCTTAGTGCTAGTGGGCGGCGCAAGTGGAGTTAGCGAAGCCGATATCACCCGCCTAGAAACGCTTTTTAGAGAAGAAATTGCCCCGATCGCTCAGGAATTAGGAGTTGTGGTCGTGGATGGTGGCACAGATGCTGGTGTCATGCGATTTATGGGTCAAGCTCGTACCGCGATTGGCGCAACCTTTCCGCTCATTGGCGTAGCCGCACTCGGTACTGTTCTACTCCCCGAATTCTTGCCTCCGCGCCCGGATGCTGCACCGCTAGAGCCAAACCATACTCACTTCGTGCTGGTTCCTGGCTTGAATTGGGGCGATGAATCCCCGTGGTTAGCTCGCCTCGCTAGCGTGATTTCTGATGGTTTTCCATCCGTCACGATTGTGGTCAATGGCGGCGAAATTACGTTGCGAGATGTCGCCAATAGCGTACAAGCAGACCGTCCAGTGGTCACTCTAGATGGTAGCGGACGAACGGCAGACAAATTAGCGGCCGCCCTGCGTGGGGAAGCCACGGATTGGAGAGCGAGGCAACTTGCCGCATCAGGACGGGTGCAAGCGATCGACATCATCAAACATCCTGCACTATTGACCAAAGTGATTAAGGGAATACTCTCCAAGCTATTGCCGATTAACTGATACGGCTGCAACGGCAGAACTTGATGATGTGACGCCAGCCTCAATTTTTGTATGTGATGAAAACCAGGGAGCAAAAAATGCCTAAAACCAATCCATATCGGGACTATCTCAAACAAGAGATGAGCGAACTGATCGAGAAAATCGATCTGTCGGATTTGCAGAGACGGTTTATGAAAAGCCGTTGGCTCGACCAAGTTCTATGGCTAGAAAGTCGAGCCACGAAATCTCGTAACCGACACTATGGTCTGCGACTCATTACGATTATCGGGGGCGTTATCGTTCCCGCTTTGGTGAGCGTCAACAGTGCCCATACGAGAAATCCAAAGTTAGCAGAAATCTTTGGTTGGACAGCTTTTGGTTTGAGTCAGGCCGTGGCAATTAGCGCGGCTGTAGAAGAACTGTTTAGTTATGGCGAAAACTATCGCCGCTATCGCAACACCGCAGAGGGGATGAAAATTGCTGGCTGGCAATTCTTCCAATTGAGCGGGCCCTATCAAAGCTTCAAAACCCACGCAGAAGCCTACCCG
>DATNPC010000682.1:0-22503 GCA_036703375.1 Allocoleopsis sp. | reverse complement strand
TACAGAAGCGATCGCGCAACAGACCACCGAACACATTCTCAAAGCCGCAGCCAAAGCCCAAGAAACCCTAAAAGAGTTCAAAAAACGCCTCAAACTCCGAAAACTCAACCAACTCGAAACCCTAGTTACCGAGTGCTTCCTCTACCTCCTGCACAAATCCAACCTAGTACATCGCGTTCAGATCGATCGCGACACCTTTGCACTGTCCTTATACGATGGTGACGGAGAACCCCTTCCCAAACACCGCCTCTCGGCTGGAGAGAAGCAACTCCTTGCCATCTCGCTGTTGTGGGGACTCGCCCGTGCATCCGGACGCCAACTTCCCGTAGCCATCGACACTCCCCTCGGCCGCCTCGACTCCTCCCACCGCAACAACTTGGTCGATCGCTACTTTCCCCAAGCCAGCCATCAAGTCATCCTGTTTTCCACCGACACGGAGATTCGAGAAGAGGAAGTCAACCGATTGAGGGGTAATGGTGCGATTGGCTCTGCCGGTACGCAAAACGCGATCGCTCGCGAATATCTTTTAGAGTACGACAACGAGCAGCGTCAGACACAAATCAAACTGGGTTATTTTGGGTGATGTTTGTAGTGAGGACTTTAGTCCTCTGGAGAGTGGGCGCTGAAGCGCTCACTACAAACTCTCTTGCCTTGGAGCCTTCTGCCCTCTTGCACTAAGAAATATCAGACTAAAGACCTATACCAAAAGTCTGAGGTTACATTTTATCCTCGGTGGAAGAGGCGCGACGTTTCATGACTCATGCCATGCTTGTAGCCAACAGCTAGAGCACGAAATATTATATTGACAGCGATGCGTTCCCAACTCAAAACTTATGGCGCTGCGATCGGCGCTGTTGTCCTAGCACTGCTGCTGATGCTGCTGCTTGACTCTTGGATTTCAATGACCCGATCGCCATTTCTGCTGTTTTTTGGTGCAGTGACGGTGAGTGCTTGGTACGGAGGGCGGGAACCGGGAATACTAGCTACTTTATTATCGGCTGCGATCGCTAACTATTTCTTTATCCATTCATCCGATCGCCATTCGCTGTCTCTAGTGGAGAATTCGCGAGTCCTCGCCTTCATCCTGGAAGGTATTTTCATTAGTATCTTATGCGGGGCATTGCGGACAGCACAACGACAAGCCCAACAAAGCTTGCACCAGTTACAAGCCAGCGAAGCTAAGTTTCGACGCTTAGTGGAGTCTAATATTATCGGGGTTGTTACAGCGAACACTCGCGGTGCCATTACCGAAGCCAACGACGCCTTTCTCAATATGGTGGGTTACACTCGCGAGGAGGTGCTAGCCGGACGGGTGCGTTGGGACGAGATGACACCACCGGAACTTCGCCATCTCGATGAACCAGCTCTAGCGGAACTGAGCGCGAGAGGGAAGCATACTCCCTACGAGAAAGAATTCTTTCATAAAGAAGGTCACCGGGTGCCAATTTGGGTTGGGGCGGCCTTGTTAGAGGATGAGTCTCGCGAGAATGCGATTAGTTTTATCCTTAACTTAAGCGATCGCAAGCATACCGAAAAGAGTTTAGCCATCCAGTCTGCTGTCACTCGCGTTCTGGCAGAAGCTAAAACACTAGCCGACGCCGTACCCCGTATCCTGAAATCCCTGTGTGAAAGTTTGGGATGGCAAGTCGGTACGATTTGGATTGTAGACCGACCGACGAACGTGCTGCGTTCCATCGCGAGTTGGCACGCCCCCACGGTTGATGTAGCGGAGTTTTTAGCCGTTAACCAACACACCCAATTCGCGCCTGGAATCGGCTTACCCGGTCAAATCTGGGCAAGCGGTCAATCGGCTTGGATTGCCGATCTCAGCGAAGATGATAACTTTCCAAGAGCTACAGTTGCTACCAAGGGGGGATTGCGGGGAGCATTTGGATTTCCGATTCGTTTAGAAGCACAAGATGAAATTTTAGGCGTCATTGAGTGCTTTAGCGATCGCATTCAGGCACCGAATGATGAGTTGCTCCAGATGATGGCGAGTATCGGTAGCCAAATCGGTCAATTCATGGAACGAAAACGAGCCGAGGAAGAACTCGCTCAAAGCCAACAGTTGTTGCTCAGTTTCCTGAATAATCTCCCAGGCCCAGCCTTTATCAAAGACGAGGAGGGACGCTACCTATATGTCAACCCAGCCGGTGTACGGGTAGTCCAGCGCGAGCTGTCGGACATTGTAGGGAAAACGGATTTTGACCTCGTCGCCGTCGAAGTCGCACAGCAGTTGCGAGATAACGATCTGGCGGTACTTGTCGAAGGCAAGACTGTAGAGCTTTTAGAAACCCTACCCCAGGAGGGTGGGGAACACTATTGGCTGTCTTTTAAGTTTCCCTTTCAAGATACCTTTGGAAAACAGTTGCTGGCCGGGATGTCGTTTGATATTACTGCACGCCAGCGATTGGAGGAGGCATTGCGCGAAAGCGAACAACGCTATCGCTCCCTGGTAACGGCCAGTTCTCAGATTGTCTGGAGAGCAAACGCTCGGGGACAATATATCGAAGTCGAAGGTTGGGAGGAGTTTACCGGACAACCGGTCGAAGAGCTGCTCGTTCAGGGTTCGAGAGAGGCGATTCATCCTGACGATCTCGGATGGGTGAGGCAAGCGTGGTGGCATGCCGTTACCACGAAAAGTATCTACGAGGTCGAACACCGCATCCGCAAGTATGACGGCACTTATGAATACTTCGCCGTGCGTGGAGTACCCGTGTTTGATGCGGAGGGACAGGTGCGCTTCTGGGAGGGGATGTCAAGCAATATCCATGCCCGCAAGCAAGCAGAAGCCGCCCTACAGCTGAGTCGCGAACGCCTCGATTTGGTATTGCAAGCCTCGGAGTTGGGATTGTGGTACTGCGACTTACCGTTTAACCAACTCAACTGGAACGACAAGTGCAAAGAGCATTTTGGTTTGCCTCCCGATGCCGAAGTGACTATTGACACGTTTTATGCACGACTCCATCCCGACGATCGAGAACGCACCCGAATTGCGATCGAGCGATCGCTCGAACAGCATAGTCCCTTCGACATCGACTACCGTACTGTAGCGTTAGATGGACGAGAACGCTGGATTCGCGCGATCGGACGCGGTTTTTATGATGATGCCGGTACCCCGATTCGCTTCGATGGTATCACGGTGGATATCACGCATCGCAAACAAATCGAACAAGAGCGCGAACAACTTCTCACTCGCGAGCGCCACTATTCCCAGCAATTGTCTGGGTTAACCAATGCCGCGCTCGCCATCAACTCCGCACTCTCCATTGAAGACGTGCTCCATGTCATCACCGAGCAAGCACGAGCCATTATTGGCACCCATCAGTCCGTCACTAGCCTAACGCTCGACCAAAACTGGTCGCAAGCGATTACCTGTGTCTCGCTCTCCGACAAGTATGCGGCATGGAGAACCTATAACGAACAGCCCGATGGCAGCGGGATTTACGCCTGCGTCTGCCAGTTGAATCGTCCCATGCGGATGACCCAAGCGGAACTCGAAGCTCATCCCAGATGGAAGGGATTCGGCACAGCAAGCGGAAAACATCCCCCCATGCGGGGTTGGCTAGCTGCCCCGCTGATCGGTCGAGAGGGCCGCAATATCGGTCTGATTCAGTTATCGGATAAGTATAGTGGAGAGTTTACCGCAGAAGACGAGGCGATCGCCGTTCAACTCGCGCAGATGGCCTCAGTTGCGATCGAGACGGCGCGGCTGTACGAAGAGTCCGAGCAAGCACGCGCCTGGGCCGAGACAGCCGTTGCCGCCCTCTCTGTCTCAGAGTCGCGCTTCCGCAGGATGGCCGACGACGCTCCCGTGTTTATCTGGATGTCGGGGACAGATGGACATTCTACGTATTTCAATCAACCGTGGTTGGACTTTGTCGGACAACGCTTGGACGAGGCGCTCGGCACGGGCTGGCCGGACGGAATTCATCCGGACGACAAAGAGGCTTGCCTCAATACCTATAGGACGGCATTTGATGCGCGCGATCGCTTCTCGGCGGAATACCGCTACCGCCGTCACGATGGCGAATATCGCTGGCTGTTGGATCGGGGCGTCCCTCTGTTGAATTCAGACGGCGACTTTTTAGGCTACATTGGCTCTAGCATTGATATTAGCGATCGCAAACGAGTCGAACAGGCACAGCAGTATCTCGCAGAAGTCGGTCGAGTCCTCGCCAGTTCCTTAGATTACCAAACCACCCTCAAGAACATCGCGCAACTCACCGTGCCTCACCTCGCGGATTGGTGTACGGTTCACTTAGTGGCAGAAAATGGTTCCGTTCACGCCCTAGCCACCGCCCACGCCAATCCCGAAAAAGTCGCGTGGGCCAACCAAATCAATCAAAAATATCCCTACGATCCCGATGCCGTGCGCGGCACTCCCCAAGTCTTACGCACGGGGCAATCGGAGTTTTACCCAGACATTCCCGACCATCTTTTAGTCGAAGTCGCCCGCGATGCGGAACACTTGGAAATTCTGCGGGAAGTCGGCTTCAAGTCAGTAATGATCGTGCCGTTGTTAGTAGGTGGACGAGCGCTGGGTACGATCGCGTTTGTTGCAGCCCAGTCCGGTCGTCGTTACGATCGAGACGATTTGGCACTAGCCGAAGAACTGGCTCGTCGTGCCGCTCTCGCCGTGGATAACGCTCGATTGTACCAACAAGCGCAGCAGGCGCGTCAAGCCGCCGAGCGAGCGGCCGAACGCACGGCACGGTTGCAACAAGTCACTGCCGCCCTCAGCCAAGCGCTCACCCCCACCCAAGTGGCTGAAGTGGTGGTTAATCAAGGAATTGCGGCGTTGGGCGTACAGGCTGGCTTGGTCACTCTATTAACGGACGATCGGACCGAAATAGAACTTGTGGAGAGCGTCGGCTATCCGCAAGCTACAATTGACCGTTGGCAGCGTTTCCCCATCGATGCCCCCGTCCCCATTGCAGACGCGGTGCGAACGGGAGAGGCTATCTTCCTAGAGAGTCCGGAAGCCTTAGCCGCACGGTATCCCGTTCTGGCTGACGCACCAATAATAACCGGAAATCTCGCCTTTGCTTGCCTCCCTTTATTGGTGGAAGACCATCCGCTGGGAGGAATGGCTTTTAGCTTTGCCCGTGCGATCGAGTTTAACGGACAAGAGCGAGCATTTCTGCTCACCTTAGCCAACTTGTGCAGTCAAGCGATCGCTCGCGCCCGTCTCTACGAAGCCGAGCAACGAGCTAGAGCGCAATCGGAAGCGGCGAACCGGATTAAGGATGAGTTTCTCGCCGTCCTGTCTCATGAATTGCGATCGCCGCTCAATCCTATCCTAGGCTGGGTCAGGCTGTTGCGATCGCGCAAGTTCGATGAAAACGCCACGCAACGAGCCTTAGAAACGATCGAGCGCAATGCCAAGTTACAAACCCAACTGATCGAAGACTTACTCGATGTCTCGCGCATTTTGCGCGGAAAAATGGTGCTCAACGTTGCGCCCGTTAACTTAGTCACGACGATTGAAGCCGCAATGGAAACCGTGCGACTGGCCGCAGAGGCTAAAGGCATTCAAATCCAAACCCAACTCGACGCTACAGTCGGACGGGTTTTAGGCGATACCAATCGCTTGCAGCAAGTCGTCTGGAATCTCCTGTCCAATGCCGTTAAATTTACCCCTTCTGGCGGTCAAGTCGAAGTGCGATTGTCAATGGGGAGACGGGGAGATGGGGAGACGGGGGGACTGGGAGATGGGGAGATGGGGAGATGGGGAGATGGGGAGACAGAGGGAGTTTCATCACTCGTTGCGAAGGCAAGTTCATCGGCGTCTCACTGGCAACCGGGTAGTGCTTATGCTCGGATTGAGGTGATGGATACCGGCAAGGGAATTGACCCGGAGTTCCTACCCTTTGTCTTCGATTACTTCCGTCAAGAAAACAGTTCAACAACGCGAGTCTTTGGTGGACTGGGGTTAGGACTAGCCATTGTCCGTCATTTGGTCGAACTACACGGTGGGCGAGTTCAAGCAGACAGCCCCGGAGTAGGTCAGGGAGCCACCTTTAGCGTCATTTTACCGCTCATGAACTCCGAACCAACGCCCACAGAGGATAATCGGTTGCCGCTCGACTCCCCCAACCTCAAAGGAATACGAGTCCTGGTCGTCGATGATGAGAAAGACACGCGTGAGTTGATTGTTTTCATTTTAGAACAGTATGGCGCACAGGTGACAGCTGCCTCCTCTGGTGCTGAAGCCCTCAGCCTGCTGCCGCAGTCGCAAGCGGATATCCTATTAAGCGATATTGGCATGCCTGAAATGGACGGGTATATGCTGATTCGTCAAATTCGAGCCATGCCGAACCAGTCAGTGAGCGAGATTCCTGCGATCGCGTTAACAGCCTATGCTGGAGAAAGCGATCGCCAACAAGTCCTCCTGGCTGGATTTGCTGAACACATCAGCAAACCCGTAGAACCCGAGCAATTAGCCAATGCGATCGTCGATTTGGTGAAACGCGATCGAACACTCAACCCTTAACACTCCCATCTACTAAATAGAACGCCCCAGAAAAGACTCACTGCTCACTGCTCACTGTTCACTGTTCACTGCTCACTGAAGAAGGTCAAGCGACATCCGGGAAATTGTCCTGAGATGTATCAGACTCAGATTCCCAAAGGCAGCGAACCAATTTTTTAATGCGTTGACTCACCTGTAAATGCAAATTACTTGAGCCACAGAAACCTAGCTCTTTATCTTGCAAATAAGCTTGAGCGATATCCTCTAAGACAGCCTTAGAGCTATATTGGAATGTTGCCTTCTCGAACTGCTGGCGTTGTTCGGGTTTAATCAAAACTGAATCAGGTGACGGATAACTGGCTTGTCCTGACTCACTCACAATGTACGGCTGGAATCTAAAATAGTTATCTTCATTGTCATCATCGCTCGCGAAATTCTTAACCAGTGATGCGCTAATGGTGTCAATCATTCTGGAATAACCCCCATAGACAACTTCCAGGAGAGGATTACCACAGGGGAAAGTCCAATCCAGTTGTCCCATCTCCCTGGTATCCTGGTTGTCGAATTGGAGGACGAGCTTCCCAGTTCCAAAGCTTGCCACGATCGCGGAATCGGGAATTGTGCGATCGCGCTTTTGTGTCTCGAAGTACTTGGAAAGAGCGAGTAGTGACGGATTGTTTGCAATTAAACCGCCATCAACCAGCGGCAACTGTTTTGTGCCATCGGATGGCAGGGAATGGCCGGGTTCTGCCGTTTTGTCGTGTATGCCCTCACCCAGTATGGAATGAGACGGAAAGCCACCTGGATAAGCTGAAGACGCTAAAAGAATATCAACCACTTTTAGCGATCGGTGCTGTTCGTTGTGACTGTCGAAAACAACAGGTAACGAATTCCAGCAGTCATAAGCGGTAACTAAGATTCGCTTGTTGCTCTTAGAGATTTGACCAAAGCATTTATCTTGAAAAATGCCTTCAACCGCTTTTTTAAGTTCGGTTCCATCAAATAACGCTTGACTGAACTTAAAACGATCTACGGATGTTATTCGGCTCGGGCGTCTGTGGAACAACGTACCCAGCAATAAACCCGCTCTATACCGTAGTTCCTTTTTTTTATCGATATTAGGGAAAATCGATTTTCCTAAATCCTCGTAAATGCCTCTAATCTCGTGCGCGCTCATTCCAAAAGCCAGTCCGCAGGCAATCAATGCTCCCGTTGATGTACCCGCATACATGTCGAAGTAGTCTCCCAGTTTGAGCCTATACTCACCTCGATTGCGGGGAAGCGATCGATTGAGTTCTTCTTCAATACTTTCAAGAATTTGAGAAGTTAAATATCCTCTAAAGCCACCGCCATCGCAAGAGAAAATCCTGAATTGAGGTGAATTATTCATAGTTATGAACTGTAATAATTCCGTTTTAAAGTGTTGCTAATTGTGATACCTTTAATTCCAATTCCAGTTATTTAGATTCCGGATATCTTCCTCAAAAGTACCCATCCGGGTACCCTTGTAAGAGAGCTTCCCAGTTGGAAGCGAGTAAATTTTGTTAATTAACTTGACACGAGGCGCAATTATTTTGGATAATAAAAAATTGCGTGTCTATTCCTGCTCGGATCAGGTTGAGACATCCAAAAGCTAGTTAACGCGGGAAATCGCGCCCCTATCAGCTAGCTACCTGTACGGCAACCCTTAAGGACAATTTCATGAGTTACGCAATTATTGCAACCGGCGGTAAGCAAGTGCGCGTCGAACCCGGTCGCTTCTATGATATTGAACTGCTGCCAGTCGAAGCTGACGGAAGCGTCACTATTGAGAGTGTGTTGCTCGTTCAGCACGACGGTGAAGTCAGAATCGGTCAACCTTTTGTTCAAGGGGCAACGGTTCAAGGGACGGTGTTGCGGCACTTTCGCGGCCGCAAAGTCATCGTCTACAAGATGAAGCCCAAGAAGAAAACGCGTAAGAAGCGCGGACACAGACAGGAAATTACACGTCTGATGATTGACTCCATCAACCTAGACGGTTCTGTTGTTGCTTCCGCTTCTACCCAAACCGCAGCAGCAGCCCCGGCAGCAGAAGAGACAGCGCCTGCTGAAGCCACTCCAACTGAAGCTTAAGCCTCCCAAGAAACGATTGGAACTGCTTCAAAATAAGAGTAGTAACAAACTAAAAAATACAACAACAGGTTATGGCTCATAAGAAAGGAACTGGTAGTACTCGTAACGGTCGTGACTCGAATGCTCAACGCCTAGGCGTTAAGCGCTTTGGCGGTCAAGTCGTTAAAGCTGGTAACATCTTGGTGCGTCAGCGCGGCACCAAGTTTCACCCCGGCAAAAACGTCGGCATTGGCAGTGACGACACTCTATTTTCTCTAATTGATGGCGTTGTCACGTTCGAGAGAAAGGGTAAAGCCCGGAAGAAAGTCAGCGTTTACCCGATTGATGCACAAGTTGCGGCTGAACCCGAAGCAGTAGCAGCAGGCGGCTAAAGCTTGCATCGATTGACTCACTCTTAAGTAGAATGGCACTGACTTAAGCCCTGAACTAAAGTTCGGGCTAAAAGCTAAAACCCGTTAAAACGGGTTGAAAGACTTTCCTAGTAAGCTAAAGCTTACTTACGCTTTGAGCCTGAAATTTATTTCAAGGCTATACGAGTCAGTGCTATTCTTCATGAAGTAAAAGCAAAGGCACCCACAAGGAGTGCCTTTGTTGTTTGATGGAGTTCAGAACCTCAATACTTACAGGATGTGGGCAGAGGAATATGGGGAACGCGCACTGGAATTGTACTGACTGTAAAAGGCAGCTACAGACTGAACTCGCTCTCCAACAAAATGAAGCCCACCTGCGGTTAGCTCTAGACGCCGCCGATATGGGAACTTGGGAGGTGAATCTCCTGACGGAGGAGGTCTTTGAGTCCGATCGGATGAGAGCGATGTATGGTCTGCTGCCCGGTGAAGCGAATTCTACTCTCGATGACTGGCGTCGTCGCGTTCATCCCGATGACCTAGGGCGAGTTGAAGGCGAGTTTTTCGACGCGATCGCTGGACGCTCAGAATATGATACCCAATATCGCTTAGTGCGACCCGATGGCACGATTCGCTGGGTTGCCGTTAAGGGTAAAGTTCGCCCCGATGGCTCGGGAAAACCCGTATCTGCGATCGGTGTCGCTCATGATATAACCGATCGCAAACAAGCAGAAGAAGCCCTGCGCGATCGAGAAGAACAGCTGCGGATGGCTCTAGAAGCCGCCCAGATGGGCATTTGGAACTGGAATCTCCTCACCAATGAAATCCTTTGGTCTAAAGGCCACGAACAATTGTTTGGTCTCGAACCAGGCACCTTCGACGGCACCTATGAAAGCTTTGATGCCCGCCTCCATCCAGAGGATCGGGACTCTCTCAATCAAGCGGTGAGTCGCGCTATCCAAGCACGGACAGACTACCATCATGAATTTCGCGTCGTCTGGCCCGATGGCAGCGTTCACTGGATCGAGGGCAAAGGCAAAGCGTTTTATAACGCAGCAGGTCAAGCCGTGCGAATGGCGGGAACCGTGATGGATATCAGCCGCCGCAAACAGGCGCAAGAGTCTTTGCAAGAGCAATTCGAGCAACAGCGACTGGTGACGGAGATTAGCCAGCGCGTTCGTCAATCCCTGAACCTTGATGAAATTCTCAACATCACGGTGGAGGAAGTCCGACAGTTCTTGCATACCGATCGCGCGATCGTGTTTCGTTTCGAGTCAGACTGGAGCGGTACGGTATTAGTAGAGTCCGTTGGCTCTGAGTGGACTCCCATCCTGTCCACCACAATTTATGACCCTTGCTTTGGCGAATGCTATGTCGAACCCTTTAAACAGGGTTTAGTGACCGCGAAATCCGATATTTACACCGCCGGAATCAATCCGTGCCACCTCGATCTCCTCGCCAACTTTCAGGTAAGGGCAAATCTAGTCGTCCCGATTCTCCAAGGGGAAAATTTATGGGGACTACTCATCGCCCATCACTGTTCGGAACCCCGACAGTGGCAGCAGTCGGAGATAGACTTACTCCGGCAACTGGCAACACAGGTGGGACTTGCGATTCAACAATCCACGCTCTTCGAGCAGGTGCAAACCGAACTGATTGAGCGCCAGCGAACGGAAGAGGCACTGCGCCAAAGTGAAGAACGCTTTCGAGTCACTCTGAAAAATTCACCCATTACCGTCTTCAATCAAGATACTGAATTACGCTACACCTGGGTTTACAACCCTCCGGCTGGGATCGATGCCAACGCCTTGGTCGGTCGATATGAATCAAAATTCCTCTCGTTTGAAGATGCTCAACGCTTGGCGGCGATCAAACATCGAGTTCTAAACAGTGGTGTAGGAACGCGGGAAGAGGTATCGCTCACCATTGGTGAAGACGTTCGGTACTACGATTTAACCGTAGAACCGTTACGCAACCCGGATGGAGAAATTATCGGTCTGACCTGTGCCACGATGGATGTGAGCGAGGCCTACCGCGAACTTCGCTTACGCCAACAAGCTGAGGCTCAAGTGCGCGCGTTGAATGCTCAACTGGAGCAACGGGTACTCGAACGCACCGCTCAATTGCATCAAATTAACCAAGAACTAACCCATGAAATCATTCAACGCCAACAGATGGAGGAAGCGTTGATGGAGAGCGAACTGTGGTATCGCACGTTGTTTGAATCCCTCCCGCTGCTGATTTGGGTCGCTAATGCCGATGGACAGAGCTACGACTGTAATGGGCAATGCCAGAATTATCTGGGCATGAGCAAAGATGAAATTCGAGGACTCGGTTGGGCGCAAGCGGTACATCCGGATGACGTAGAGCTAACCTTGATACCTTGGCAAGAGTCCCTACAAACCAGCACGCCGTTTGAAGCCGAGTACCGATTGCGGCGGGCAGACGGGGTTTATCGCTGGCACGTCGTGCGGGCGTTGCCGATGCGTGACGACCAAGGTCAAATCGTGGCTTGGATTGGTTCGTGTACCGATATTGATGACTTAAAACGAGCCGAAGAAGAACGAGCCAAGCTAATCGATATTCTCGAAGCGACCCCTGATTTCATCTCTAGCTCTAGTGTCGATGGTCAGGTACTCTACTTTAACAAGGCTGCCCGGAACATCCTGGGATTGAGTCCAGAGGAGGAGCTAACGAGCTTTAATATTCCCCAGGGTCATCCGCACTGGGCATATCAGGTCATTCAAAATGAGGGGATTCCAGTCGCCATGCGGGACGGGAGTTGGATGGGCGAAACAGCGATGTTAAGCCACGATGGACGAGAGATTCCACTTTCCCAACTCATTGTTACTCATAAAGGGGCAGACCATCGGGTCAAAATGCTCTCTACGATTGGTCGCGACATTACCCAACAAAAACAGGTGGAAGCAACGTTGCGGGAAGCGGAGCGGCGATGGCGTTACCTCTTGGAAAACGTGCGTCTAGTGGTGGTGGGACTGAGTAACATCGGCGAAGTTGAGTTTGTAAATTCCTTCTTCTTGCAATTAACGGGATATACCCAGGAAGACGTTTTCGGTAAAAACTGGTTTGAAATGTTTCTCCCCTTGCAAGAGCAACAGCAGGTACACAAGGTTTTCCAGGAAGTACTCGATCGCGAATTTCATCCCCATTACACCAACGCCATTCTCACCAAATCGGGTCAAGAGCGAATGATTGCGTGGAATAACACGCAGCTGAGAAATTTGCAGGGCGAGGTGATTGGCACGATGAGTATTGGGGAGGATATCACCGAGCGTTACGCGATCGAAAAGATGAAAAATGAGTTCATCTCGATTGTCAGCCACGAATTGCGAACGCCTCTGACGGCGATTCGGGGTTCGCTGGGCTTACTGGCAACGGGCGCGCTCAATAACCACCCGGAACGGATGAAACGCATGATCGAAATTGCTTCGACGGACACCGAACGCTTAGTGCGTTTGGTGAATGACATTCTCGATCTGGAGCGACTGGAGTCGGGTCGAGTGACGCTGGTGAAAGAATGCTGCGATGCGGCGGTCTTGATCGAGCGTTCCGCTGATGCCATGCGATCGCTTGCCCAAAACGAGACTATCACTTTATCTGTTTCTCCGATATCCGTCTTAGTCTGGGCATCGGCTGACCACATCATCCAGGCACTGACGAATTTATTGAGTAACGCGATCAAGTTTTCCCCGCCCAGTAGTACGATCGCATTAACCGCCGAACTTCAAGGCGATTGTGTTTTGTTTCAAGTCAAAGACCAAGGGCGAGGCATTCCACCTGACAAGCTAGAAACCATTTTTGAACGCTTCCAACAGGTTGACTCGTCCGATTCCCGCGATAAGGGAGGAACAGGTCTAGGTCTGGCAATCTGTCGCAGTATCATTACCCAACATGGAGGACAAATCTGGGTCGAGAGTGTTTTGGGTGAGGGGAGTACCTTCTACTTCACATTGCCTGCATCATCACAGCCAGCCTAGAGCGTCTTGAGTTACGCTCAGGCTAGAGATCTAGCAGTAGACTGCCTCATGACAGCGAAGCGAATTTTGGTCATTGATGATGAACAGCGGATTCAAGAAGTGATCCAGACGTGTTTAGAAATCCTCAATGGTTGGCAAGTACTAACGGCGAGTTCCGGCAGTGAAGGGTTGCTGAAAGCGCAAACTCAACAACCAGACGCCATTCTGCTAGACGTATCTATGCCAGAGATGGATGGTCTCACAACGTTTCAAAAGCTCCAAGAAAATCCTACAACTGAGTCCATTCCAGTTGTTTTGCTGACGGCTAAAGTACAGCCTGCGGAACGCGATGGATTTGCTCAGTTGGGCGTAGCGGGGTTCATTGCAAAGCCCTTTGACCCCTTAACACTAGCTTCGCAAATAGCATCCGTGTTGAGTTGGGATCTGTGAACCCTAAGTCCCCAACGCCTTGATAAACTTTTTTCTCATTTTCAGAATTCCTTCATCTTTTTATCCTAGCGTTAGGACGAAAACTTAAGGGGTGACTACACGGATACAAGTGTTGCAAGGTTTGCCTTGCAGAGCGTTCATTTGCAAGTCCTAGATAGGAACTCAACGTTCTAAACGATGGCTGAAAAGGCTGAAGACGCGATCGCCCTATAAGGAAATGACAATGGATTGACGTTGTGTAAAGCCATGATCTGCAAAATTGTTGAACAAGCTCTAAGAACGGGTTACTTAACGCTTGAAGCTGAAGACCAACTACGGCAGCTGCTTCAATCCAAGTATGGGTTTGAGGCGCTAAACGCTTTTTTTGCGTTACAGAAAGCTGTAATGGATGGTCGTGTTAAGCAACAGTCTCGCGAACTACGGAAGATGAAATCGCTAAACTTGAGACGCGATCCCTCCACGCCTTCTCACTCAACCTTCACTTCAGCAATAGGACGTAGAAAAACTTGACACTTCAATGGCTAAAAGTGCCTAGTGCAAGAAGGCAGAAGGCAGAAGGCAGAAGGTAGAAGGGAAGAAAGCCGTTACAGTAAGATTTTCAAACTTTTTTAACTGGTAGGTTATTTTTGCCGCACTGCACTAGGTTGTAGAGGGATTCTATAAATTTTGGCTATCTCCAGAATTTCTTTATTTTTTTCTTCTAGCTTGAGGACAGAACCAAGTCAGTGCTGAACCTGCACCGAATGACATTCATCGACCCTCTTGCTCCTGTAGTAAAGGAAAAACATCTCATGGCTTTAGTACATTGGCAGCTTTTGCAACCCATGGGTTGCCTATATCAGGAGATACACAGACTCGTGCATGACTTACTGACAACTAGCGGTCAGTCTACTCTTTGGTTCACAGAGAGCGGCACAACAGGAATAAGCGCGATTGAGTTCCACAAAATGGATAGGGAAATCGTCTTGAAAGTCCAAATTTCCGATGTTGTGGTGGACACCCTGGAGATTCAAGTCAATCCGGAAACGGTGTTAATTCGGGGAGAACAAACAGAAACAGCCGAAGTTCAGGGCTACTTTAACTCTAAGTTTTATGTAGGTCGATTCCAAAGCTTAATTCCATTACCAAACGCAGTTCGGCCTGAAACCGTAAGGGCAAAGTTGGAAGATGGTGTTCTCACTCTGACCTTACAGAAGTCTAGGGAAACTCCAAAGCAAACAGTTCGGTTCAATTTGGGTGGCGTTGAAAGCATTTTGACTACGCCTTAACTCGTATTTTCTAAGCCTTAATTCTGTTGCCAGACTACCTCAGTCAACTGTTATGAACATCACGATGGACGTGGCTATGTCCACCAAACGAATCTTAATTATTGATGATGAAGTTCACCTGCTTGAGGTGGTTCAAATCTGCTTGGAGACGCTAGGTGGATGGAATGTTCTGCCCGCTGCTTCCGGCCGAGAAGGGTTACTGAGGGCACAGCTAGAGCAACCCGATGCTATCCTCCTCGATATGATGATGCCTGAAATGGATGGATTTGCTTTCCTCCGACAACTACAGGCTAATCCTGTGACTCATGATATTCCAGTCGTTTTACTAACGGCGATCGCACCTCGGCTCGACCCGCAACAGTTATCGTCATTGGGGGTACGAGGTGCGATCGCAAAACCGTTTAATCCCCTCTCTCTGACTAGTGAGATAGCCGAAGCACTCGGTTGGTCGTTAGAGACGTAAGTCCAATCTTTGAGCGTACCAGCAATCTGTAGGGGCAGGCACTGCTATGTGCCTACGTTTTGCATTGGAAGTTAGCTCGTTGATAGTCCTATAATATAGACTTCCCGTTGAAGATTAAGCTAACATCATATAGCTGTATCTACCCTATAACAGTTGCTTCATATCGAGTCACAGCAAGACTCTTGTATTCTTGATAAGCAAGCTGAAAGGACATGCACGTTTGGTATTTAGATATCAGCGATTGCACCATTAACTCTATACTTATAGGGCGTCATGGCAGGACATCCGTTAGCCGTTAATTTCAGTTAGTCGCTCCATCTTCAAGCCAGTATATAGAACTAAAGAGATACAAAATAAGCTGTTAATTTTTTCAACGTTTTGTACTCAATTAGTTCACATTCGATCGGTTATAAGCTGGAAAAATTCTTCGACTGTCAGTCGTAAACTCTCCCGTACTCCTGGTGGAAATCCCCGGCGCTCGGGCAATGAGAAATTGGAAGTCCTTAGGCTGACTGGCATTGAGTCAAAATCAACCCTTTGAGCGATCGCTCCATAAATACGAGAAAGCCACGTTCTAGTACTACAATACTCTTCTCTTATTGCTAATATGGCTTCTTTTCGGTCTCAAGCAGCTATGAACGCCTCTATCTCGATCGTGATTACGACATACAACCGCGAACGTTACCTCAGTGCTGCAATTGAGAGCGTTTTAGCACAGACTAAGACTGACTTTGAGCTGCTAATTTGGGATGATGGTTCAACCGATCGTTCTGTAGAGATTGCCCGTCAGTACGCCAAGCAAGATGCAAGGGTGCGAGTAGTAACCGCAAAACATCAAGGACGAGCAATCTCATTAAAAAATGCGATCGCTCAAACTACCAGCCCATACATTGGCTTAGTAGATAGCGACGACTTACTCGCACCAACTGCCCTAGAGGAGACAGCCTGCGTACTCGATCGCGAACCAGAAGTCGGCATGGTTTACACCAGCTACTTGGATATCGACGAATACGACAACATTATCAGTTATGGGTATCGTTGCCTCGTCCCGTATTCTCAAGAAGGACTGCTACAGCAATTTATGACCTTCCACTTCCGGCTGATGCGTTGGAGTGTTTACAAGCAAGTGGGCGGCTTTAATGTAGCCTTTGAATACGCTCAAGACTACGACCTGTGCTTGCGCTTTTCCGAACAAACAGAAGTACGGCATGTTAATCAGCCCCTCTACTATTACCGTACTCATCCACATAGCATCTCTCACCAGCAGCGACTTCAGCAAATGCGTGATGCCAGCCTAGCCGTAGAGCAAGCTTACCAACGCCGAGGGAAGAGATGGGGAGAAGGGGCGATTGGTCTGCTGGCTGAGAAAGGACGCGGGGAAGCGGGGATACGGGAACACAAAGCAGAGGTTTTCGCCTGCCAAACGGTTGAGTTCGGGAAAGTCAGCGCCAAGGTTTGCTCTGTAGCTTCGTCTCTTTTATCGTTTTCGCTGTGCCTGTTACCTTCTATCGTTAGCGCACAACCCGTCTCTGATGGAACTACACAGACAGTAGTCACACCGCAAGGGAATCGATATGACATCGGTGGGGGGCAGCTGTCTCAGGATGGCGCGAACCTGTTCCATAGCTTTAGTCAATTCGACCTGAACCCAAATCAGACCGCTAACTTTCTATCGAACCCAACCATTTTGAATATCTTGACTCGTGTCACGAGTGGCAACCCGTCACTGATTAATGGCGTGATTCAAGTCAGTGGTGGCAAATCTAACTTATTCTTAGTTAATCCGGCTGGCATTGTCTTTGGTCCAAATGCTCGCTTGGATGTTCTAGGTTCGTTCGCCGCTACTACAGCAACTGGAATTGGTTTTGATGGGGGTTGGTTTCAGGCGTTTGGTGGCAATAACTACAATAGTTTAGTCGGAACCCCAAGCGGATTTCGGTTCGATACGGCTCAACCGGGAGCAATAATCAACGCCGGTAACTTAGCCGTTCCATCGGGGCAGAATTTGTCTTTAACTGGGGGAACAGTCGTTAGCACCGGCACCTTGCAAGCATCAACCGGCAATATTACCGTATCATCTGTGCCAGGAAGCAGTTTATTACGCCTGAGCCAGACGGGACAAATCCTCAGTTTAGAGATTGAACCCCCCACAACAGGTCAAGGTGGCCCATCATGGCTTGCACCGTTAATGTTACCTGAATTGCTCACAGGCAGTGCGGCTAATCTAGCTACAGCTTTGACCGTTAACGCCTCCGGACAGGCACAACTCACCAGCTCGGGAACTCCGGTCAAAACCGGTGATGTTGTGGTGAATCAACTCAGTAGTAAGACAGCCACGCTCAATGCTCAACAAAATCTCAACTTAATTGAGAGTCAGTTGACGACGACGGGGAACATGAACTTGCTGGCAGGAGACACCGTGTTCGTGCGCGATAGTGCAGCTAATTCCTTTCTTGCCCAAGCTGGAGGCAACCTCTACATTCGAGGGAACAAAGGCATCGATCTCTTAGCGCTGAATCATTTAGATCGAACCCCATTTGTGAGCGGTGGCGACATTAAGCTGGTCAGCGATGGCGCAATCTTGATTGACACTCACTTTGCGAACGCTGGGAGTTTCTCGATTCTCAATACTCAAGGAGGCGGTGGCAATTTTAAGAGTCGTTATGACCCGATTATTAGCTCCGTTGGGGATGTTACCTTTGGTGACTACACCGGACCATCTCTCAAGATTGAGACGCAGGGGAGCATCACAATTACTGGCACTATCACCATCACCCAGGCAGATTTTACTCTGTCCACTGCTTGTAGTCTGAATGGGACACTCTGCTCAGCAGATGCCCAAACTTTAGCCAATCAACCTGCTCTAATTCTGCGAGCTGGATTAAACGCCTTGCAAGAGCCTAATTATGGAGCTGGGATTTCTTTTCAGGTTCCTCCTAGCGCTACGACATTAGGAACAACATTTAACTCAACAGGAGTTGCAACCAAACCGGGCAATGTTTCGGTGGCTGGCGATATTAATGTTGGCTCTAGTACCGATTTTTACGGTGCTCCAGTTATCGTAGGAGGACCAGCAATTATTAGCGCGACTGGCAACATTCAAACACGCAACATCAATACATTTGCTACCAGTCCGACTTTCCCCAACGATCTACCTGCTTTTATCGGGGGTAATGTTTCCTTACAAGCTGGAGGAAATATCCGAACAGGCACGATTAATTCTTTTGCTAACAGTGACACGATTCGGGCCAATGCTACAGGTGGTCGAGTCACCTTACAGGCAGGCGGCAATATTCGATTTGCCAGTATCAACGCGCAAGGACTCAATCCAGCAGGAGGTACTGGGACGGGCGGTAATGTCAGCATCACTACGAATAGGGGTGTTGTCCGAGGAACAGGAACCATCGGCGGTACTAACACTACGATCGATTCTCAAGGAACGACTCAAGGAGGCTCGGTTACTATTCAGCACGGTGGCGGTCCGCAGAACTTCCGATTTGTGGTGGGTGATGCCACAAGCAACGGGATACGAGGAGCGATTGATACTCGTAGTAGTACTGGTAATGGTCAGGTTCTTCAGCCCGGACAAACGATTCCCGATGTGAATACCTTAGTTCCCAATGACAACACGTTTACCGTAGGCAATCCAACTACGGATGGGATTAGGATTACATTTATCAACCAAGCCCCTACCCTAACCGCCAATTCGCAACTAACAGATACCACCCAAAACCAGACCGTTTCATTTACGTTGGCAGCGCTAAATCCAGCTGTAAGCGATGTCAATGGCGATTTCACATCTGTTCGCATTGACTCGATTACCGCAGGAACGCTCAAGCGACAAGATGGGACGACGGTACAACCGGGAACGAGCGTATCTCCAAATGAGGTCTTGCTCTACACCCCACCTCAAGATGCGACGGGGCAAATTCCCGCTTTTACTATTAGTGCCAGCGATGGAGTGTCCTTCTCCGCACCCCAGCCAGTAAGCATTAATGTTGCACAACTCACTCCACCTCCCCCACCTCCCCCACCTCCTCCACCTCCTCCACCTCCTCCACCACGGAGAAACAATCCCATTCCCGAGCAATTTCCACCAGAAAGACTACCGTTGCGTGCGAGTAACCCGCCGCAGGTGGAAATTGACCCAGTGGTTGGTCAACTCGAAGACTCGTTTTCACGCCAATTCGGACAGTATCTCGGAGTCCCTGTACCAGCACTGAAAACGCTGGATGAGGAACGTGAGATTCTCAACGAGATTGAGAAAGCAACAGGCATCAAACCCGCAATCCTCTATGTTTCGTTTGTACCGCAAACGGTTGCGTCCCTCTCCACTGACGGGACTCTCAGCGTTCCAGAAACGCAGGATAACGACCAGCTCGAACTGGTTATGGTGACAGCCAAGGAACCACCCATTCGCAAGCGGGTACCGGGTGCAACGCGCAAACAAGTCCTGCAAATGGCTCAGGAATTTCGCAGCCAAGTCACCAACGTTAGACGACTCAATGGCTATCTGAGTTCAGCTCAACAGCTTTACCAGTGGCTAGTAGCACCCCTAGAGTCGGATTTACAAGCCCGAGGCATCGGGAATCTCGTCTTCCTCATGGATAGTGGCTTACGCTCCTTACCCGTTGCAGCTCTCCATGATGGAAAAGGATTTCTGGTTGAGCGTTATAGTCTGGGTCTGATGCCCAGTCTCAGCCTGACTGATACCCGTTATCAAGACATCAGGAACTCTCAAGTACTAGCAATGGGAGCTGAGACATTTCAAGACCAAAAGCCCTTACCTGCTGTGCCGGTGGAAGTGTCAACAATTTCTAGAAGGCTATGGCAAGGCAAGTCTTTTTTGGATAGCGCCTTCACCCTACAAAATCTGAAAACAGCACGGCAGCAACAGCCATTTGGCATTATCCACCTAGCCACTCATGGTGACTTTCAACCGGGTGCTGTGAGTAACTCTTATATTCAGTTGTGGGATACGAAGCTGCGCCTCGACCAACTGCGACAACTTGGATGGAATAAGCCACCTGTAGAACTGTTGGTTCTG
This sequence comes from Allocoleopsis sp., assembly GCA_036703375.1. Lineage (GTDB taxonomy): Bacteria > Cyanobacteriota > Cyanobacteriia > Cyanobacteriales > Coleofasciculaceae > DATNPC01. The sequence goes on along the minus strand of DATNPC010000682.1, from coordinate 2,364 downwards.
AGTGCTTGTCGCACGGCTTTAGGAGATGAGCGAGCCGAGTTAGGCTTTGCGGGGTTCTCCGTGCTGGCGGGAGTCAAATCATCGCTGGCGAGCCTTTGGTACGTTAGCGACCAAGGAACGCTGGCGCTCATGACGGACTTTTACGAGCAGTTGAAGGTGGCTCCGATCAAATCCGAGGCACTTCGACAGGCACAACTAGCGATGATTAAAGGCGAGGTACGTTTGGAGGATGGTGTACTGCGTACTCCTAACACAGACGTTATCCTACCCCCTCAATTAGCTGTGCTAAGGAACCAAAAGCTACAGCATCCCTATTACTGGGCTGCTTTCACGGTGATTGGTAATCCTTGGTAGGTATGAGAGGGGGAAAAAATGATGAATTATGAGTTGTGAATTATGAATTATTGGAAACGTATAACCTCATTACTCATAATTCATAAGTCAAAACTACCCCGACTTGGCTTCACACCGCACTCAGAGTTAATGCCTGCAACCGTTCTACCCAGTTCTGGAGTTCGCTCGTATTCAGCCGATAACTGAGAGGATGAGCGATTAACCGTGCCGTACTCTCAAACAGCGTATCAATTTCAATCAATCCGTTCTCTTTTAAAGTCCGGCCTGTTGATACTAAATCAACGATCGCTTCCGACATCCCCGTGATCGGACCGAGTTCTACCGAACCGTACAGTGGGATAATTTCTACAGGCAAATCCAAGTTATTGAAGTAATCGCGGGCGCAGTGAACGAACTTGGAGGCCACGCGACCGTGAGGTGGCAATTCTAGAGAACGTCGATAAGGACTGGAAGCACGCACCGCTACCGACATCCGGCACTTGCCAAATCCTAAGTCAGCGAGATGAGCAACTTGAGGACTCTTCTCCCGCAAAACATCGTAACCGACAATTCCCAACTGAGCTTGACCGTATTCTACATAAACTGGGACATCGTGCGCTCGTACCAGCAATGCTCTCGCCGTGCGGCTAGGGTCTTCGATCTGGAGTTGGCGGTTGCCGGAGTCGAGGAAGGCGCTGAAGTCTAAGCCAACTGCTTGCAGTAGCTTGATGCTATCTTTCAGAAGTGCGCCTTTGGGTAATGCAACAGTCAGCATAGAAAAATTTGCTCCATATCAGTATTTTTATATTATTTGCAACCTGAGACTAACTAAAGCCGATCGCGTTATTGCAGTAGTTTAGTGTTGCTGCAAACCAAAGGATACACTTTTATGACCCAGCTAACTTTAGTCATCGGCAACAAAAATTATTCCTCGTGGTCGCTGCGTCCTTGGCTGGCGATGAAACAGGCAGGATTAGATTTTACTGAGATACGCATTCCCCTAGATACGCCAACCACGCATCAGGAGATTCTGCGCTATTCCCCATCTGGACGAGTCCCAGTGTTGCTGCATGGCGATTTGACCGTATGGGAGTCTCTGGCAATTTGCGAGTATATTGCCGATCGCTTTTCCCCCAATTTGTGGCCGGAAGACGCCGCAGCCAGGGCAGTCGCACGCTCGGTGAGTGCTGAGATGCATGCGGGTTTTGTCAACCTGCGCCAAAGCATGCCGATGGACTGTCGCGCTCGACATCCCGGTTTTGCTCTCAATGCAATCGTGCAAGCTGAATGCGATCGCATTACGGCGATTTGGCGGGAATGCCGCGAGAAATTTGGGGCTGGTGGTGACTTCCTGTTTGGTCAGCTCAGCATTGCCGATGCCATGTTCGCGCCAGTCATATCGCGTTTCATCACCTATGATGTGCAATTAAATGAGATTGAAAAATCCTACGCTGACGCAATGTGGTCGCTTCCGGCGATGCAAGAGTGGGTGGCAGCCGCTTGTAGGGAAAAGGAAAGGATTGATTGAGCGGTTCAGTAGCTTGATTGAGTTGATAACAAACACAATGCGAATTCTCTTAGTTGATGACGAAGTTGAGCTGACTGTTCCCTTGAGTCGCGTTCTCACTCGCGAGGGTTATGGGGTTGATGTCGCCTACGATGGAGCGTCGGGGAGCCAGTTAGCCTCACAAGGCGTTTATGACTTGCTAATTTTAGATTGGATGTTGCCGCAACAATCGGGATTGGAAATTTGCCAAAAGTTGCGATCGCAAGGACTCACTACACCCGTTCTCTTTCTTACCGCTAAAGATACCCTAGATGACCGAGTACAGGGATTAGACGCTGGTGCAGACGATTACCTAGTTAAACCGTTTGAACTACGGGAGTTACTCGCCAGAGTTCGCGCCCTATTACGGCGTTCAGCCACGACAGACACCAATGCGAACCAACGCTTACGAGTGGCAACACTGGAACTGGACTTAGACAATCAACTCGCTTATCGGAATGGGCGTTTAATCGAACTCTCAGAAA
>DATNPC010000681.1:0-2254 GCA_036703375.1 Allocoleopsis sp. | reverse complement strand
GTCACTTTGAATGCTTCTACAAGTACTAACTGACCGATATTATCTCGGTTACTCCCGGTGTCATCTGGGTAACCGCTCCCGGTCAGAATGATAACAACGACGATGCCATCATCGGGACTTTGAGAACTACCTTCACCTTCTAAAGCAATTAGCTAATTGCTCAACAAAATCATCTAATGGTTTAGCCTCGCTCAAAGCGAGGCTTTTTTATCTTTTACAGTGAGCAGTTACCAGTGGCCAGTGGTCAGAATGAGAGTGGGAGGACGGAGACCCCCAATCGTTGCATGGTAGGTTTCACGCGGGGTCTCGCATCCGGAGTGTGAAACCTGGTCACTGGTCACTGTTCACTGTTCACTGTTCACTGGCCACTGTTTTAACTATCGCGCCTAAAAACATCAAACACCGGTGGTGAACCGGAGTATACTGTAAAGGGTAGTCCTTCATACGGTCGTACCTGTGGAACTTTCCTGTAAAACGGAGTATGCACTTCTGGCTCTGTTGGAGCTAACGAGTCATCATATCGATGGAGAACCGCTGCAAATTCGGCAGATTGCAGCTCAGCAAGATATTCCCGATCGATATCTAGAACAACTGCTGGCAACATTAAGACGAGGAGGTCTGGTTCGTAGTCAACGGGGAGCAAAAGGAGGTTATATTCTGGGTCGAGAACCTTGGGAAATTACCCTTTTAGATGTGATCTGTTGTCTAGAGGGTTCAGACTCGAAAGCCTCTAAAGACGATACCCCAGCGAAAACAGTAGAAAGTGCGGTAGTTGCAGAAATTTGGCAGGAAGTTCACGATCGCGCCAACGATGTTTTGCGGAGTTATACGCTTCAAGACTTAGCCGAGAAGCGAGATGCCAGACGCCAACTGAATATCATGTATTACATCTGATGGTTAGTTAGTGGTTGGCTGTTCGCAACTAACTACTAACCACTCATCATTAACCATTAACCATTAACAACTCATGCGAATTGCCCAAAACATTACAGAACTTATTGGTAGGACACCTCTAGTACAGTTAAACCGCATTCCTCAAGCAGAAGGCTGCTTAGCTCGAATCGTTGTGAAACTGGAGGGTATGAATCCATCTTCCTCCGTCAAAGACCGTATCGGTATCAGCATGATCGAGGCAGCGGAACGAGCAGACCTGATTACTCCAGGAAAAACAGTTTTAGTCGAGCCAACTTCGGGAAATACTGGCATTGCTTTAGCCATGGCAGCCGCCGCTAAGGGCTACAAGCTGATTTTGACAATGCCGGACACCATGAGCACTGAGCGACGGGCGATGTTACGAGCTTATGGCGCTCAGTTGGAACTAACACCGGGCATCCAAGGTATGAGCGGCTGTATTCGCCGAGCGCAGGAGATTGTCGAAACGACTCCCGATGCCTACATGTTGCAGCAATTTGACAACCCAGCTAACCCACAAGTTCATCGGGAGACAACGGCCCAAGAAATTTGGGAGGATACGGAAGGTCAGGTAGACATTTTAGTGGCTGGTGTCGGAACTGGTGGCACGATTACTGGTGTTAGCGAAGTAATCAAACAACGCAAACCCAGTTTCCAAGCGATCGCTGTCGAACCAACGAGCAGCCCAGTTCTTTCCGGAGGGCGTCCGGGACCGCATAAAATCCAGGGGATTGGTGCGGGTTTCGTGCCAAAAGTACTCAACGTAGCGCTAATTGATGAGGTCATCGCCGTTACCGATGACGATGCTATTGCCTACAGTCGGCGTCTAGCTCATGAAGAAGGCTTACTCTCCGGCATTTCCACTGGAGCCGCTTTGTGTGCCGCGATTCAAGTTGCCAAACGCCCTGAAAATGAAGGACGGCTGATTGTTATGGTTCAGCCGAGTTTTGGCGAACGATACTTGAGTACGCCTCTATTCCAAGACCCAGAACTACGATTACCAGCCGTTTTAAGCTAATTTTAAATTTCTCCTCCTCGATTGCGAAGGCATAGAGTTGTCTATCGCTCTAGAAGTCAACCTGCCATAAAAATGCCCTCTGTTTTAAGTCTGAGGGCATTTATACTAAAACCTTTACTCTCACTAGAACACCAATCAGTATTAAGAACCTAACCCCCCAACCCCCTTCCCTTGTAGGGAAGGGGGAGTCCAACTCCCCACTCAAGAGTAGGAGAGGGGCTGGGGGAGAGGTTTTTCCAGGATTACTGAATCGATGTTCGTTCTAGACAAGCAGCGTTTGTGTTCAGACACTCAAAGAGTCAAATCTAAACGGAGACAAAGTTA
>DATNPC010000680.1:0-8242 GCA_036703375.1 Allocoleopsis sp. | reverse complement strand
GAGATCAACCTAGCAGTTGTGTGACTGACTCTGAGCAGTTACCCGCTTCGCATAACAATGCTTGGACTGACCTCACATACTTGCTGCATAAGCATAAAGTGAGTTGGAAGTACTACATTCATGAGGGCACCCAACCCGATTGTGATGACGGTGAGATAACATGCAATGCCAAGCCACAGCAAGTTGGTACACCCAGTATGTGGAATCCTCTCCCCCGCTTCACTACCGTCCGCCAAAATGGTGAGTTGGGCAATATTCAGGGCGTAGATAAATTCTACACGGATGCCAAGAACGGTACTCTTCCTGCTGTCAGTTGGATCATTCCTAACCAAGAGGTCAGCGAACACCCACCAGCTCTAGTGAGTGTGGGTCAGAACTACGTCACCGGATTGGTTAACGCCATCATGAAGGGACCTAACTGGAATAGTAGTGCGATATTTATTGCCTGGGACGACTGGGGCGGCTTCTATGACCACAAGGTTCCACCAACTGTGGACGCTCAGGGTTATGGCTTACGAGTTCCTGGCTTGGTGATTAGTCCCTATGCCAAGCGGGGTTTCATCGACCATCAGATTTTAAGTTTTGATGCTTACGCTAAGTTTATTGAGGATGTTTTTTTAAAGGGAGAGCGCCTTGACCCTAAGACCGACGGACGACCCGACCCTCGTCCTACTGTGCGTGAGAATGCTCCCCATCTGGGTGATTTAAGGAGGGATTTTGATTTTAGCCAGCCACCCCGACCCCCGCTCATCTTACCGAGTGTTGCTACCAAGGGCAGTTAAGTATCATCTCTATAGGTAGTCAAGCCCGTTGAACGCGATCGCAATATTGCCGTTTGGTTGTCATTATCTCGTCATGCTAGCTTGCTAAGGTAGGCGTATTTTGTGCCTATTTCAGCTATATCTATGGACATCGACCCATTAGAGTTGGTCAAGCAGGAAGACGACAATAACCAAGACGATTCAACTCTTTCACAAGCAGATACCGCCGCTTTGCGTCAAGATAGCATAGCTCTTAAGAAAGAAAAGTCCAAAAGTAAACTCAATAACTATATAGCTATAACAATTGCCTTGACAAGCACCTTTATGGGTGTTTGTAAGATCAAAGACGACAATATCGTCCAAGCCATGCAACAATCACAAGCCGATCGAATAGATGATTGGAATTGGTATCAAGCTCGCAATCTTCGCGAAGAGGTGGCTAACTCAACCCTGGTACAACTCCAACTACAATCACTGTCTCAATCTCCGACAAATCGTCCCCAGTACGACCAGCAAATTAAGTTTTATCAGGATGTAGCTCAACGAGAACACCAGAAAAAGGAACAAGAAAAAGTGGCGGCTGCTGAGGCTCAAAAGAAGTATGATGAACTGAATTTTCACGACGATCAATTCGATCTCTCCGAGGCTTTTCTTTCGCTCGCCATTTCTCTGTTTGCCATCACTTCTCTGGTACAAAAGCGTTGGCTGTTTGCTACGGCTCTCACCTCGGCTGCACTGGGGAGCTTGATGGGATTAGCTGGTTTATTTTCATGGAAGCTTCATCCCGACGCCCTTACGAAACTTCTGTCTTATCAACCTCCCACGTATTTAGTGGCAAAGTCGATGAATCGTCAAAAATAAATTCACTTTTACCTGAATAGAGCTTCGTTACACGAAAAATTTTCTCACATTTCCACAGAACAAGAGGAGAAAGAATTACAAGGTTAAGATGCTCCGATTATTGGCGATGATTAATCGCCAGTAGTCTTTTAACCTTTATTTTTACAAAATTGGGATGCTCCCGGAATCCAACTTTTGGATGATATGCGTATATTTTACTCATGAAATTTTTAAGTGTTAAGCTTTAAGGGTGAATCGTATGAAAACCAAGACACCCCATTAATTAATAGAGCGTTTTTCTCATGTGTCGATTAGTAGGTTACCTTGGCGATCGCATTCAGTTAGATGAATTGCTCTATCAGAAAGAGCGATCGCTCTATCACCAAAGTTACAACCCACAGGAACTCAAGTCAGGGGTAGTTTGTGCAGATGGAGTCGGTATCGGCTGGTACGATGAAGCGGGGGAAGCGTTTATCTATCGGAACACTATCCCGATCTGGAACGATCCGAACCTGGAAGAGTTGAGCCACTACGTCAAATCTAATGGTGCGGTGGGCTATGTTCGACTAGCTGGGACGGGTGAATCGCTGGACATTAGCAACTGTCAGCCATTCCGCAGTGGCAAGCTCTTGTTCGTTCATAATGGCGAGATTTCTAATTTTGAGGAGACACTCTACAGACCAATCCGGGAAAGCCTCTCTGATTCTATATACCGCCAGATTAAGGGAGTAACTGACTCGGAGCATATCTTCGCGCTGCTATTAGAAATGTGGCAGTCATCTCCAGAAAACACGCTCTTGGAAGCCTTGCGTGCCACATTGCAAAAGCTGTCTGACTTGGCAAGAGAGTACGATACCAGCTTTAGTGCCAATGTAATTGTCAGCGATGGAAAAGCGATCGCGGCTAGTCGCTATGCCTACCAAACAGAAGCCCCTACCCTGTACTGGTCTACCAATGATATAAGTCACCCGACCCAACTCATGGTTGCTTCTGAACCGTTATCTTCGGACAATTGGCTTGCCTTTCCCCCCCAAAGTACGTTGTTTGTTAAGGCGGGTTCTTTACAGCCAGTCACTAGTGTGCTATCTCCGTTGGCTTAGGAACGTGGATTAAATAACTTACACGCATTTGCAATAGACCTGTTGCATGAATCCGAGAAGGGCGAAGCATTTGCGGATAAAAATCCTGATTTCACCGATAAAGTCGGGCACAAATGCTTCGCCCCTACAGCTAAAAATCGACTTTGCAAGAGAAGCGATCGCGTCGGTTAGCCTCACACACCTTCAGGACTTACGCATGGATGCCATATACAGTAGGGGCGATTCATAAATCGCCCCTACAAGTTGCGGTTCAACAGGAAATTTGTGTAAGTCTTGATCTCGTTGAAGATGCACTAAATGCTGCATCAAGGCGCACAGCCGTGCGTCCCTACAGAAGCTTGATACGTTGCCTGCCAACTTGGAATTGGTCAGGTAATTAAACACCAACAGCCGATCGCGAATACACTTGCTCTGCTACCTTGGCTAAACGCTGCATTCCTGTAGCAATTTCCTCGTTACTGGCGGTTAGGCTAATCCGGAGGCATTGCTGCTTGTGCGTCCAGTCTTCTCGTAAACCGGGGAAGAAGCCACTACCCGGCACAACAATGACGCCAACTTGCTTTAACTGTTGATAAAACTCCCAGTCGGTTATCGGTAAATCCTGCAACCACAACCAAGCAAAAATTGCCCCTTCACCCCGATGCAGGAACCACGGTAACTCTTTAGGCATAGATTGGTCGAGCGTGTTTTCGACAACATCAAATTTTTGCTGATAGTAGGGGCGAATGACGTTCGTGGAAATGTCAGCTAATGCCCCAGATGCGATCGCTTTTGCGGCAATTGCTTGTCCGTATCGAGCCGAATGAATGCAGAGATTGGTCTGGAATGATTCTAAAACCCCAACGATTTTCGGATCGCCAATCGCGATACCAATCCGTTCTCCGGGCAATCCAGCTTTAGACAGGCTCATGCAGTGAACGATGTTGTCGCCAAAGACAGGCGTCATCTCTGTAAAGTTCAACGCGGGAAAGGGTGGGGCATAAGCCGAGTCAATTAACACTGGCACGTCGAAAGACGCGGCTAAGGCGGCAATTTTCTCCACTTCTTCCTTAGTCAGAACGTTGCCAGTAGGGTTGCAGGGACGGGAGAAGATGACACAACCTGTATTTTCTGCGATCGCAAGTTGGCTGAAGTCGGGACGATACTTGAAGCGGTGCGCGTTTTCGTCGATGTCTAGGGTTGGTTTGTAGGAAATAACCGCTTCCGGTGTTAAGCTCACTCCACCGTAACCCGTGTAATCGGGACTGAGCGGCAGAACGACTTGTTTCAAATCACCGCTTGGAGTATAGCCGCCAAAGGCATTGGCAGCATAGAAGTAGAGCGATTGACTGCCGGGAGTAATCAGGATGTTGCGATCGCTTAAGTTTAGTCCGTAGCGTTGATTAAAATCAGATGCGATCGCATCAATCAAGGGTTGATATCCCTGACTCGACCCATAGCGACAAATCACCTCACTATACTCCGAACTTGCCAACAGTTGAGCCGTGCAATCCCGCCAGAGTTGCTCGGCTTCTGGCAAAATCACCGGATTTCCCGCACTGAGATTAATAAACTCCTGTCCCTGACCCGCTCGTAGCGTTTCATTAATATCTTTCATAATTGCCCGTACCCCAGTCAGGTTGGACATCTGAAGACCGAATTTAGTTAGAGCAGGGTTCATAATCTTACGTTGAGATGCTGGATAAACGAGAGGTTAATGTGTCGTAACGTTAGGCAAGCCAACAAAAAGCGATCGCGATTTTCGTCCCCCAATTCTAGGGGGAACCGGAATTTCAAGTCCCCCTCCAATTGGGGGATGCGAGGAGGCATTCCAAGATTTATGCAACTGACTTGTAACTTAGCGATCGCTCTCTCCATTAAAACTCAAATCTCCCCGTCTCCCCGTCTCCCCATCTCCCCATCCCTTTTCAGTTAGGCTAAAAATAGCGTGAGGTAATCCAATGGGTGTTTGGCAAGCTGATTTTTATCGGCGTCCGCTGCGGAATGCTGCTGGACAGGTGTTATGGGAGTTATTAATTTGTGACGAGACGCGCCGCTTTACCTATGAAGCCGTTTGTCCTCAGTCGGACGCGAATGCGAATTGGCTAGTCTCCCAGTTACAGCAGGCAGCAGGTGATAACCTGCCAGAGGCGATTCAAGTCTTTCGCCCTCAGTCCTTAAGTTTAATCGAAGCGGCGGCTCAACAACTTGGTATTGCCGTGGAAGCCACTCGACAGACAACGGTGTTGAAGCAATGGTTACAGGAACGAGCCTCGCAATACCCGAAGCAGGAGAGCTATACGGGTGAGGCGTATAATCCGATTTCTCTTGACAAACCGCCCCCTTTACCCTTGGCAGAGAATCTCTGGGGAGAGCAGTGGCGCTTTGCGTCCTTGCCTGCGGGGAATATCGAGGAAGCGTTTGCAGAACGCCCGATTCCAATTTTGCAGATGCCGGAGTTTCTCTTACCCCTCAAGCTGGGTTTGGCATCAAGTTTGGCGGTTCCGGGCGTGGTGATTGATGGCGGGCGCAAGTCGATGCAACTGGCTCGTTGGCTTCAGGCGGCTCAACCTGTCTCGCTGAATTATATTGTAGGTGCGCCGGATGGCTTGGTGTTAGAAGCTGGATTGGTCGATCGATGGGTTGTGGCGACGTTTGAGGATAACGAGGTTGCGGCAGCAGCACGGACGTATGAACAGCGCAAGCAACTGAGTCAAGGATTGCATTTTTTATTGGTGCAACCGGATGATTCGGGGATGACGTATACGGGGTTTTGGTTGTTGCGAAACGAGAATTAATTGTACGGTAAAAAATTATGGGTTATTGGAACCTATAGGATTTCTCAGTTGTGTGAAGTCCAGCAGAAAAACCTAACCCCCAACCCCTTCCCTACAAGGGAAGGGGAGTAAGAATCAAAGCCTCTCTCCTCGTAGGAGAGAGGTTAAAGTGTACGGCTCAAACTGAGAACCGCTCACTGGTCACTGGTCACTGATAACTGGTCACTGAATATGTAGCGATTCTCACGGAGTGTACTGACTCCCATAACATTATCGTTCCCGGTAAGTGGCAAGAAACCACAATGCTAATCGTTCCATGACCACAAGCATTGTCGTGATACCCACGGCTAAACCGAACAACACCCAGTTACTCTCGTTGCCTGCACGGAAGGCAAAACTGATGGAGGTGGCAACGGCGGGAGGATGCACGGCGTCCAACAAAATCATCAGCACGATCGCTAGCACCATGGCAATCCCAGCAGCCATATATCCCGGCCCCAGGAATAGGAAAGTCACCCAGCCAATCGTTGCTGCCAACATTTGAGAGATGATTAGCGTCCGGATCGTGTTCGTGCCATGCTGAGGGTCTAGGTAGATCAGGAAAGCACTGGATGCTAGGGAGGCAAACAGCAACCGTTGCCGACTGAGTACCTCCACCAAACCCATTACCGTCAGCACGATCGCTGTCGGTAGTAACGCCAGAATTAACTCGCCTTTGAGATCCAATCGGCGTCTGAGCGATCGCCTTGCGCCCTCGATTGGTTTCAAGCTCGAACGTTTCTGACTCATGGTTAACTTTGGCTGAGAATGTCCTCGCGTGTCAACGTTTGGACAAGACTGAACCAATAGTACGTTAGGTCAGTTCTTCGCGATCGCACTTGATTTTTCTTTTTTACACTACTTTTTCTGCACTACTTTTCCGCCACAGTTCGTTCAATCGCGTCAACTAACCGATCGAGTTCGGTTTGCAGCGTGAAGTAGTGAACGCAGGCACGGACGCAGTCTGGACTGTGGAGGGTTCGCAGCATGAAACCTTGCTTTTCGAGAGACTGTACCAGTCGAGCGTGAGAATATCCAGTCGTGGTGACAAAAGACACTAAACCTGCCGGTGGGGGTGAGGTGGCAAGACAGCGAATTGTTTCGAGTTGGGATAAGCGTTGCCAGAGGTACTTGCTCATCTGACAAATTTGCTCGAAACGTTCTTGGGCGGTTCCCCATGCCTGATGAGTTTCGATCGCGGCTCGCAATCCTGCATAAAGGGGGTAAGCTGATGTGGCCACTTCAAATCGACTGCCATCGGACTTCCACCCGATCGGTTGACCCGTTCTATCTTGGTTAATCCCACGCCAACCAATAAAGGTTGGACTGATACTTTCCAATGCATCCGGCCGCACGTAAAGGCCTCCCACCCCTTCCGGCCCGCACCACCATTTGTGGCCGGTGAAGGCATAAAAATCTGCTCCCAGTTCGGTTAAGTTCAAGGGGAGACAACCCACAGATTGAGCGGCATCGACCAAAACCCGAATCAATTTGCGATCGCGAGAATAATTTCGGCACGCCTCGACAATCTCCCGAACGGGTAAGATTTGACCCGTATTCCACAGCAGATGACTCAACACCACCAGTCGCGTGCGGGGTTGTAGGTGTTGGACAATAACATCGGTCGGGTTTCCCTGGTTCAGGGTTGCCATAATCGGGCAGGTGGAAATCTCCACATTAAACCGCCGTCGAATTTCTTGAGCGGTAGCGATGACTCCTGGATGTTCGCAATCAGTGAACAGAATATGGTCGCCAGCTTGCCAATCGATTCCCCATAAGGGAATATTGCAGCCAACAGTCACATCTTCGGTTAGGGTAATGGTTTCTGTTGGTGCTCCTAATTCTGATGCGATCGCTTGTCTGGTTTTATTCAATTCTTCCGTAACCCAAGCATTTACCCCTCCAGAGAATGGGCCATATCGCTGAATATAGTCGTAGGATTGCTGAATCGCATCCAGCGACGCCTGAGGTAATGGGCCTTGACCGCCAAAATTGAAATAGGCTTTGGTTGCTAAGGCCGGAAACTGCTGACGGTGGCGTTCGAGTTGCGTTGGCGTGGGGTAGATGCCAGTCATTATAGAACTAGTCAGAAACAACAGGACATTTCATTTTATCGTTCCGTTTTCCGAACAACCGTCCTTGAAGCGTGTAATCTTGTAGAGTTGTAGAGTTGCCCATCTTAATCTATCTTAAGAAAGAGCAGAAACAATTCTTAAATCTATCTTTAGATCGATCTAATATAGCTAGCTCGTGAATTCATAATGAATTCATCGGAGTAGTCGAGTTCTCCGTCTAGCGTTGCTCAAACGCATACGCCGCCTTCCAAGCTTCCCTGCCAGTGTGGGTTAGTCTAGTGCAGCATGGCGGAAATCACTCAATCGTGCAAACAAAAAAGTTGAAAAGCTCGCTGTACAAGCTTTCTTGCCTTCTGCCTCCTGTCTGCTTGCACTAGTTTTTCGGCAAACTTGCAAATAACGCCACAAAGTTGCAGTTGACCGGCTAAAGTTGCAGACTCCCCTTACTAGATTCAGTAATTTAGCTGAGATGAGTTCAGCCGATGTTCCGTATTCGTGGTAAGAGGCGATCGCTTATTGTGGAAATTACGTAAACCAATTCGATCTGTCCTTACCCGATTTCCCTCCTAGTCATACGGGTTACCCTAGGCAGCACAGCTCGAGTGCATCTCCACATTGCTCGTAGCTTAGTGCATCTCAACAGAGTTTAAGTTACGAATTTTACCTTTTCA
>DATNPC010000679.1:0-6355 GCA_036703375.1 Allocoleopsis sp. | reverse complement strand
TGTCGGTGATTACTGCAACATGCCGGATAAGTTAGGGAATGGCATCATGGTTCATCTATTCGACCTTCACGCGATCTGCGCTTTGCTGCTTTGCACCATGCTTACGCAAACGCTCTTCTCGCGAGAGCTATCGCATCTGAGAGCGACTATTCAGGAAGCAGGTGTGTTGTTTTATTGTCTAGCTTGGCTTCTGAAAGAGAGAGTTTCTACACAAGGCAAAAGTACGAACAGGAATATGCAAAAATTTAAAACCGTTTCAGCCGACCAACTATGACTTAGCAAAGTGATGATGAATTGAACAAAGAAAAAGATAGGTGGTACTAAAAAGGATAATTTTAGCAAATTCTGTTTCCAAATCGGTTGATTTGATAGTCTTCTTTGAATACGTTGTATCCTTTGATTCCAAGATGAAAAGGTACTCAGTACAGCCAACAAATATGTAAAAAAGCTAATTAACAATAAGTGTGTTTTAAGTCTTGGAATAATGCCTGGTTCTTGAAGTGCAATAATAGTAAAACATACTCCCAACGCTATGTAAATTATAGTAAATATAGTAATGTTTTTCATGGCTCTTTGTAGGAATTGAATGTTTGTGTCAGAACGGCTTCACTCTGAACATAAATAACCAATGGAATCACATCTGCAACAGTCGGCTTACTGTTACAAAATAGAGAACAATCGAATAGATAATACTGCAAAAATCTTAAGAGACACTCAGAGGTTCAGAATCCTGACTCCTTTGAGAAGTCGAGATTCTCGCCTTCAATTCTTGCAGCAAAATCAGCTAATGAATAGTCACATCTAAGTTGTAGTCCGCTAGATGATTCGTATCGGAGACAACATTAATGTAGTAGTCTTCAGTCTTTGGCAGCGTTCCACTCCATCTGGAATTGTGAACAACGCTTCTGACTAAGATACTGCCATCAGCCCCATAAATAGTTAGGCTTGGTGTAAAAGGTGAGTCAGGCGAGTTCACATTAACCGTCATAGTTTGACCGCCATAAGCTCGTAAAACGTAACGTTTGATGCCCGTGCAGAATGTCGCCTTGCTAAAAATTCGGGCTGTGCTAGTTCCAGGTTGAAACTGAATTGGAATGTGATAATTGCTGTCACATTGTTGTTGAGCAACGAGAGTCGGTGCAGCTGTCGCAGGCTTAACAGCAATTAAGGTGGTTGCTGTGGTGAGAGTGACGGTTAAAAATGCGATCGCTGATTTAGGTTTCATAATCTTTTCTCCTTATTGGTTTGCAAGATAAACAAGTGATTTGAATCGTAATCCCATTAATTGGTCATAGAGAGGATTCAGTTTGCACAGTGGGGGAATTACAAAAAGGGTGCGACCAAGGAGTTTAACTTCTCGTGCAAAAGGACAACTGGCAGGAATTATTTGACACAACAGGTAAGCAATAGTGGAGTTGTGAACCTCTGTAGAGTTAAGCCAGTTACGAACTTGATGTAATGGATTCATTTTAAGAGTGATTGAGTATAAAGAATGCATAGTATTGAATCTCCTTAGTCAAGTTTGGCATCACATAACCAATCAAAAATTCGATCGAGTTGTATTAATGTAATCAATCCGTATTGCCACAACGTCATCGGCAGGAAGCTGGGAATCTGTTCCGACTGTTTCAAAGCGAGCGTAATAGAGGCGGTAGGAAGCTTTAAGTCTTCTTCGAGAAAGCGAACGAGTGGGTGAATACTGGATGTCATTTCTAGAACGCCTCTTTTTACAAATACTGTTGAAGTTTATGTTCAATTCATAATTAAAGTTTCTGCTACTTCTCCAAGAAATGGAAGCGAAGAAAGATAACTTACCGTTAAGTTAAGAAGCTGCTGCAAAATGGCGACCGATAAACCCGAAGCACCGAGTTGTAGGGTTGGCACATCATCAGGAAGATTTGCGATCGCAGCTTTTACAGTAGTCGTCATGATTTTTCTCACTTGTAATGATTGTTAGTTGCTTTAGCGTTGTAATTGATATCGCAGGAAAGCTCCAACAGGATTAGTCAGAGCTTTCCCAATGGCTTTAATGCTTAGTCACCCATAGACTGAAATTGAGCTAAAGCATTCCAGGTATGTGTACCCACGATGCCATCTTGTTGTAAACTCATCGCCTGCTGGAAATTCAAAACAGCCGTCTTTGTTTCGTTCCCAAAAAAGCCAGTAACAGGTAAGTTTGCGCCATAGCCTTCTTGGATTAGAAGTTGCTGCAAAATGGCGACAGCTAAACTCGAAGTTCCTTCCTGAAGGTTGGGCAGGTCATCGGTGAGATTTGCAACCATAACTTTAGTAGTAACGTTCATTATCTTTTCCTCATTTGAATGATTGTTGATGACGGGTTGCTGAACAACTGAAGTATGCAAGCTGCTGTTGAGATTAAGAAAGGCAAGACGATTAAAGCTGAACTGCACTCTCAATCTCTCAGTTGGCGGCGAGTTTTCAGAAGTGCTTTGCAATCCGGTTAGTGAGCTTTGTTATCTCTAATTTCGCTTGCTCAGAAAGCAGCGTGGGTGAAAAAAGATAAGTTAGTAGTCAACTTAAGGAAAAACTTAGGGGTTAACACTAAATGATTCGTGAAGCGTTGATACCAGAGTTCTTGAAAAAGTCTGGTATCTGAACTGCTGGGAAAACGGGGGTAATTTTTCGCCTCGCTGCATTGCTCTATGTAGAGCGTTATTGTGTTGACTAACACGCGACATCGTGGGTGATATGTTTAATGTACACTTGGTGAATTCAACTAATTATGGACAGCAGACAATCTGTATGGGTGGTTGATGATGAGCCGAATGGGTTTGAGGTCATTGAGTTGTTGCTACGCCGGGAAGGGTATCACTTAACTTACTTCAGTGGTGGCAAGGAAGCTTTGAGCCGATTGGATACAACGCTTCCTGATGTCATCCTGCTGGATGTGATGATGCCAGAGATAGATGGCATTGAAACTTGTCGCCGCATCAAGGCGAATCCTAACTGGAAACCGATTCCGGTGATTATGGTGACAGCGCTGGATTCTAAGGAAGACTTGGCGCGATCGCTAGAATCGGGAGCCGATGATTTCTTGACCAAACCTGTCAATGGGCTGGAATTACGTGCTCGTGTGCGTTCGATGCTGCGAATTAAACAGCAGTATGATGCACTACAAGCCACCATGAACCTGCGGCGTGACTTGTCCAAGCTGGTCGTAGAAGATTTGCGGCAACCGATGTCTACCGTACTGCTGGGCAGTCACTTACTGGTGCAAAGTAATCTCGATGCCAAGGATCGGGAACGTGCGGAGATGGTTCATGCGGCTGGGCTAGAGGTTGATGCCATCATTAACGGCTTGTTACGGTTGGCGAAGATGGAGTCTGGTAGGCTGATGCTCAATCGAGTTGAGGTCGATCTCAACGAACTGGCAGAGGTGGTTGTCGCGAATTTTCAAACCATTGCTAACTCCAAGCAGGTAACACTGGTTAGCCAAATACCAAAGCAAGGACGCTGGATTTCCATCGATGCTAATCTATTCCATCGCTTGCTGGACAATCTTATCGCCAATGCCATCCAGTCATCTCCTACTGGAAGTGCGATCGCACTTCAGATTGACTATCCCGATACGTCTGAATCGCTGAGGAAAGCCATCATTCGCGTGATCGATGAAGGAACTGGAACCAGCATTGATTTACGGCAATCTATTCTCGATCGCTATGAGCCAGGAAGCTTAATCAGTGGGACTTCTCAAATTGGGATTGGACTCACCTTTTGCAAGATGGTAGCAGAAGCTCACGGGGGCGCGATCGCAATTGAGAATAACCAGCCTCAAGGTTCGATCGTGACTGTGGAAATTTGAGCAAGACATTGGTGTTAATTTAACGTTAGTTTGGCGGTTAAAACCGCAGCTATACAGACAAAACCCGCCTACGCGGGTTAGCAAATCCTTGATTTTTCATTAATTTGCACAGGCGAATTTAGTTTTTATAGCCACGATTTCCTTTTCAACAGTGCTAAAATTTGACACCGATGAAGGTCAAAGCGCCCCTTAAATATCCTGTATTGCACCACCTCAAAAACTGCTGTAAATGGCGAAACTACGGCTGCCAAGCAGGGACATAAACACCCAAATCCTGATTATTTGTCAATTTAGTCAATCCTGAACCCTGCCGATTCATCACATACAGATCGCTTTTCTGAGCATTACCAGAAGTAAAGGCAACTTGCTGATTATTAGAAGACCAAGCTACATTAGAAAGTTCTGATGGTGCCACTTGAAGAGTTTTCTCAGTTAAATGTGAATCATCAACATTAATTGTGTAGAGTTTTTGATGGGAAAAGTAGGCAAGCTGCTTGCCATTCGCTAACCAATGCAGTCCGAAATATTGCCCTAGCTGCGGAGTCAGATTCTTTGGTGTTCCCCCCTTAGCATCAAGCAAATAGATCTGATTCCCCCCAGACTCAGTGTGATAGTAAGCCAAGCGGGTGCTATCAGGTGACCAAAAAACTTCTGAATTATTCACTCGTTGTGGATTATCGGTCAATTTAGAGAAGCTTGTACCATCAGCATTGAGCAGATAAATCTGTTGTTGAGGATATTTGCCCTCAAAAAAGGCAATCCGGGTGTCATCGGGAGACCAATTAAGTTGAGTTCCACCGGAGGTATAATCACCGGGTTGCTGGGTAAGTTTAGTTAACCCAGAGCCATCGGTATTCATCTTGTATATCTCTCGATCTTTAATAAATGCCACCTGCTTACCGTCTGGTGAAAGATACAACCACGAGGAGATTTCTGTTTTAGGTGGAATTCCTCCTATCTGCCAAGTTTGAATCAATTTAGTTCCCTGTGTGCCAGTGGTATCACTCCTGTAAAGAGATTCACTTCCAGGGGTGTCATAGGTAGAACCGTCGCAAGCTCTTGTGAAAACAAGTGTTTCGTTATTCGATAACCAGGCGAGCTTAAAATTTGAGGCTTTGCAGAAATTGCCAGAGAACAACTTGGTTAGTCGAGAATCATCAACGTTAACTACATAAATGTCATTTTCTTCACTGACGAAAGCAATTCTCTGACCATTAGGTGACCATGTGAAGTTGGGAGAAACATTGTTTAAAGTTGGGGTAATCTCACGACGACCCGAACCGTTAGCCTTGATTGTAAACAGACTGTTATTGACCGTTTCGCCTTGCCTTTGGGATGCCATAAATGCCAGTATTGGTGCTTTTTTAACAGCGCTTGTGGCAGGACTATTAAGGCTAAAAAAGAGGCTGATGAGTAATGTTGCGGAGAATAGACTGACGAGAGTTATTGATGAAATTTTAGACCAATGCATTTTATTCAATGAGTTGATTGTGAGTTGGCAGGGTTTCAGAATTCCGACTTCTTAGAGAAGTCGGGGTTCTTGTCTTATCTTCACTTCTGTTCTTGATTAAATTGAGTAAATGAGCCACTTGTTTCTGACAGGCGATGAAGCGTATAGGTTTGAAATCTCATGTCGCTTCCTATGTTAATAATGAATGTATCTTTTCCTTGCCAAGAAGTCCTGCCATAAAATGTCTGCGAGTATGGGCTTCCGAGTTGATTAGAAATGCCAGGAGGAGGTGTGAATGTCATGTGGGCTTGACTGCCACGCACCTGACCCCTAATTTGGGCAAAGTTATCCCCATCAGCGGACTCTAAACTGCCGTAAAGCCTTCCCTGAGTATCAATGAACAACTGCACTTGTCCATTAGAGCCACCGGTCTGGAATGTTCCCGACCAACTGCCTCTAGGTAGGAGGACGTAACCAGTGGAAGATGAGGAAGGTAGTTCGCTAGCTGCGGCAGGCTGATTTGAAAGTGAGAGAAAGTGTGTTCCTGCAACTGCCGTAGTTAGAACTCCGGCTAATAAGGCAGTTCCCAGTTGTGATTGCATCGTTTTATCTCCGTTGTGTTGTTGTCTTGAGAGATTTATCGTTACTGCTTAGTTTCTGCTTAGTGAACGTGTTTTGGGGTGAAGATGGGTAAGTTATTGAAAAAGTTAGGAAAAAATTTGAGGCGATCGCGATTGGATGGAATGAAGGTTGCAGCGCTCAGCTAGCGTCGCACCGACGCTCCTTACGTCGCTATCGCTGATGTCGTAGGCGATCGCATCTAATACCAAATCCGCCTTGATAACCCCCTTTTTGCCTGAAGTCTTGTCTTTCTTCTGCCTTTTGCCCTCTGCCCTCTGCCTTATCTCCACTAAAAAAGGGGGATGGGATACCCTCGACGATTTAGCAAAATTTAGTAACAACACCTACAAAAATCTAAATTTTTGCAACAATCCAGCTTTCTCTTAAGTTAACGGCTAACTTATCTTTCTTCACCCACAAGCACTTCAACGGAAGCGATATTTAAGTTAATCAATTGCACT
>DATNPC010000678.1:0-5159 GCA_036703375.1 Allocoleopsis sp. | reverse complement strand
GGAGAGGTCAACTGAAGCGTATCGGATTCAGGAAAATACAAATTCGACTGCTTCGCTTCACCCCTACTCCTCATCACAGCCTTCACTATTGGGGCAATGGGCTGACGCACGCAATATCCTAGTCATGCGGCTGGACAATATCGGTGATGTCATCATGATTAGTCCAGCCCTTCGCGCTATTAAAGAGAATCTGCCGAACTCACGCATCACGCTGATGGCCAGTCCTGCTGGAACCCAAGCAGCACAGTTGCTGCCTTGGGTGGATGAGGTTCTCACCTGGCGGGTAGTTTGGCAAGATTTAGGGCGACTTGCTTTCGATCCAGTGCGAGAATGGGAGTTAATCGAGACAGTACGCGATCGCAAGTTCGACGCTGCGAGCGTTTTCACCAGCTTTAGCCAAACTCCTCACCCGGCTGGTTATCTGTGCTATCTAGCTGGCATTCCCCTGCGATTGGGCGAGTCGAAGGAATGGGGCGGTGGTGTTTTGAGTACCGAGGTGAAATCGGCACCGGATGACATTCATCAAGTCGAACGCAACTTGCGGCTAATTGAATCGGTTGGGTTTGAGATTAGCAATCGCAGTCTGACTATTGAAATCCCAGAATCTGCACAACATAGTGCTACTGATAAGCTAATCGAGTGTGGCTTCACTGCTGATGCTCCTTATCTGCTGCTCAATCCTTGGACGAGTTGCCAAGCGCGGACTTATGACTGGGAGCGCTTTGCCGTAGCCGCACGTCAGTTAGCGGAAATTACAGGTTGGTCGGTTGTCGTGACGGGTGTGGAAAGCGATCGCGATCGTAGCCGTCCCTTACTCGAAGCATTGGAACCTTATGCGATCGATCTGATTGGTGCTACCAATTTACCTGAATTAGCGGCGTTAATTGCAGGTGCGCGACTGGTTTTGAGTAACAATACTTCGACCATGCATTTAGCGGATGCAACGAGAACTCCCAGCGTCATTCTGTTTGCCGGAACCGACTATGAGTCGCAGTGGAAACCTCGTCACAGTCTCTCGCGATTGCTGCGCCAACCAACTTCTTGTAGTCCCTGTTACGCCTTTACCTGTCCCTACCATCTGGAATGCCTGGACATCGCACCGGAAACAGTTGTGGCGGCTGGATTGGAACTGCTGTATGAGGAAGGATTGAAGGTTGAAAGTTTGAAAGTTGAATGTTAGTGCAGCTGAAGGTTTGAAGATTGTTGCGCCAACCACTTTCAATCAATTAAATTTATTAATTCAAGAAAAAATAATAATTGATATTATTGATACGATCGCCTACTTTGAAATCAAGCCTGAAGTGCGAGATTGAGAGGATAAGGGATTGAATATTCTAGACTTTTCTCTCTTTGTTTGGTTTGGCTCCTTTACCGCAGGATTTTTTGGCTCTTTGACTGGGTTAGGAGGCGGGGTAGTAATTGTCCCGCTCTTAACTTTGGTGTTTGGAGTTGACATCCGATACGCCATTGGTGCTTCCTTGGTGTCTGTCATCGCTACGTCCTCCGGTGCTGCTTCTGCCTACGTTAAGGAAGGTTACACTAATCTGCGGATTGGAATGTTCCTGGAAGTGGCAACGACATTTGGAGCCTTAGTTGGGGCTAGTGTAGCGGCTTATGTTTCTACTAGGGCTTTAGCTGTAGTTTTCGGACTCATTTTACTGTACAGCGCCTACCTGTCACGTCAACCCCGACCGGAACACCTCAACGAGTTACCGCCTGACTCCCTAGCTACCCGTTTGAGGCTCAATGGCTATTACCCGACTCCTGATGGGTTAATGTCTTACAATGTCCGAGCTGTTCCAACTGGGTGGTCGCTCATGTTTATCGCTGGAGCGGTTTCCGGGTTGCTTGGCATTGGTTCAGGGGCGCTCAAAGTGCTGGCGATGGATCGAGCGATGCGTATCCCGTTTAAGGTTTCTACGACCACCAGCAATTTTATGATTGGGGTGACGGCGGCGGCAAGTGCGGGAGTGTATCTGAATCGAGGTTATATCGATCCGGGACTAGCAATGCCTGTGATGTTGGGAGTACTACCCGGTGCTTTGTTGGGAGCAAGGGTACTAACCAGAGCCAGAGTTGGGTTTTTGAGAACGATCTTCAGTATTGTCGTCCTAGTGTTGGCGCTTGAGATGATCTATAACGGTCTAACTGGGAGGCTATAGAAATGTCTCGATACAGGCAGAGCAGATGGACTGAAAGACAGGTTGAGCAGGTTGTCGGCAACTTACTCAGGTACGGAGTTCTTATTGCTACCGCTATAGTTCTAGTCGGTGGAGTTTTGTACTTGATTCGTCATGGAGGAGAGGCTCCGAATTACCAATTTTTTCGGGGAGAATCATCAGAGTTCCGCAGCCCAGAAGGTGTGGCAACAGCGGTTATGTCAGGTCATCGCCGTGGCATCATTCAATTTGGCTTGCTGCTATTGATTGCTACTCCAGTGGTACGGGTGGCATTTTCTCTACTAGCTTTTCTACGGCAGCGAGATTTGACCTATATTGTTGTGACCTTAATTGTACTGAGTGGACTACTCTACAGTCTGATCGCGGGGCATTCCTGAGACCTTTGATTTAAAATTTCTCGTACACTCGCAATTTTTAGAAAATGGGGAATAGGGAGCCTATTCTAGTAGTGTTTCCCAGAAGAGCGATCGCTTTTCTCACCCGTTTTACTCGATGAATAGGATATTCTCACTGATTCAGGATCGAAAAGTCCTGATAGCAGTCTTCCTTCTTCCGACGATTCACTTTTGTCTTGCCATTGTCAGCCGCTCTCTCTATTTCCACGACGGCTCGACGGCAATCTGGCCCTCAACTGGTGTTTATTTAGCCGCTGTTCTTCTGCTGGGATATCGTATCTGGCCAGCTATCCTGTTGAGCGAATTCATCGCCAACTCGCTACTGTTCTATTCCAATCTGGCAGTCAGCAGCAGCCAAGCCGTCATCGGGATTATTGACCCGTTAGTCACGGGTTTTCTGATTAATCGCTTTATCCAGCGCCGCAATTTTCTGGAGAGTTCGGGAGATGTTTTCAAATTTGTGGTGCTGCTGACACCCAGTTTAACCCTCACCTCCACCCTATGCATTACGTCCCTCTGTCTGAGTGGCAACACTCCCTGGGCTGACTATGGAGAGGCTTGGTGGGGTTGGTTTAAATCAACGATGGCGGGTGAACTGATTATTGCACCAGCTATACTGGCGTGGTTCGCTCGCCCCCATCGAGCAACCCGACTTCGCTGGCCAAAGGCGCTCGAACTAGTATGCTTGCTGTTCTTGACGGTGGTGCTCGGTCACTTTGCCTTCTCAGGGAGAAACGATGTAGACTATATCGTGCTTCCTCTGTTGATTTGGTCGGCGTCTCGCTTCAGTCCGAAGGAATCAACTCTGCTTCTGGTTCTCGTAACTGCGATCGCAGTTTTTGGTACGTCTCACGGTTTAGGCTCCTTTGCTAAAGAATCAGTTAAAGAGTCTTTGTTGTTGTTGCAGTCGTTTATTGGTGTGGTTGCTGTAACTACCTATGTTCTATCAGCCGCAATTGAGGAAAACAGGAAAGCGCAAGCAAGGCTCAAAAAAGTCAACGATGAATTGGAACAACGAGTAGAAAAGCGCACTGCTGAACTGAAAGAGGCGAAATTAGCGGCCGACAGAGCTAACCAAGCGAAAAGCGAATTTCTTGCGAATATGAGCCACGAACTGCGGACTCCCCTCAACGGAATCCTTGGTTATGCCCAAATTCTACAACTCTCCAAACGACTGACAGACAAAGAACGCAAAGGAATCGATATCATTCACCAGTGCGGTTCTCACTTGCTGACCTTAATTAATGATGTCCTCGATCTCTCCAAAATTGAAGCGCGGAAGATGGAACTTGACCCCAGCGATTTTCATTTTCCAGCCTTTTTGGAAGGGGTAGTCGAAATCTGTCGTATCCGGGCTGACAACAAGGGAATTTCTTTCCACTATCGACCTAGCGAACAGCTTCCCAGCAGCCTTCACGCCGATCAAAAACGCCTACGACAAGTCTTGCTCAACCTACTTGGCAACGCCATCAAGTTCACTGACACAGGTGAAGTAACGTTCAACGTAGAGGTAATCGGTCATAGTCAACAGGAGCCATTACCCATTGCTAAAATTCGCTTCCAAATCCAAGATACCGGCATCGGCATCAGCCAAGACCACTTGGAGAAAATCTTCTTACCCTTCGAGCAAGTGAGTAGTGCCAACCAACATGGAGACGGGACTGGCTTGGGGTTAGCGATTAGCCAAAAGATTGTTGCCCTGATGGGCAGCACGATTCAGGTGCAAAGTCAGCCCTCACAGGGAAGCCTTTTCTGGTTTGAGGTAGATTTACCTGAAGCTAAAGATTTGGCGAAAACGTACAGAACCCCTCAAAAAGGGACTATCATCGGCTTTGAAGGTCAACCACGAACAATCCTGATTGTGGACGATCGTTGGGAAAATCGCTCGGTGATAGCCAATCTACTCGCACCGCTTGGCTTTGAAATTTTCGAGGCAAGTAACGGTCAAGAAGGGCTAGATAAAGCCATTGCGGTTCAGCCAGACGTGACGATCGCTGACTTGGTTATGCCTGTGATGGACGGATTTGCCATGACTAAAGCATTGCGTCAGTCTGCTCAGTTGCAAAATATGGCGATCGTTGCTTCTTCTGCTAGCGTATCAGGCTCTCATCGCCAGCAAGCTCTGGATGCAGGTTGCAATGATTTTGTGTCCAAACCCATCCAAGCTGAAGAGTTGCTGGAAAAATTACGACACCACTTACAGTTAACATGGATTTATCAAAATGGGCATGAATTAATCGGTCAGCTTCAAGATAGCTCGGATTTGTCAACCGAACTAGTTGTTCCTCCATCATCGGAACTGGCTGCTCTCTATCAAGCCGTTCAGCGATTTGATGTTGCGACTATTCAGGCAGAAACGAACCGGATTCAGCAGTTAGACCCGAAGTATGGAGTCTTTGCTGCGCGCTTATCTGCACTGAGTGATGAGTTTGAAATGGAAGAGATCGCTAAATTCGTTGAGCCTTATATTTCCAGCCATTAAACTTATTGGCACTTATGGTCAATGCTCAAAAAAATTCTATTCTGGTTGTCGATGATAACCCAAACAATATCCGGGTGTTGTTTGATGTTTTGCATGGAGCAG
>DATNPC010000677.1:0-9752 GCA_036703375.1 Allocoleopsis sp. | reverse complement strand
ATCAGAAAACTACCCATTCTGACTTCAATCAAGCCCTTCTTCACGTTTAGCAGTTGTTGCTGGAGTTTAATCTAGAAATAGTCTGAAATTGTTTTCCCTTTTGTTGGAGCAAATGTGATGCGATCGTCATCAAAGTGCTTGTCTTCGATTGTCTTAATTGCAATTGCAGCTTGATAGGCAGTGCCTAAGCTTAAGCTATGAGCAGATACTTGATTGATTCGATGATTTATCCATTTGAAGATTGAAGATTTCATCGCTCTCCTGTCTACTGAGCATAGGTTGGTAGTGTCTGGCTCATGCTGTTCAGATTAGTGGCGATCTCTTTCATCGTCATAAAGGCTGAACTGAATGCGATTAACTGCTCCAGGGGATAGCTGCGACTTTCAACTCGCTGATTCAAAAGCTGCTGTTCAATCGACTCAATTTTCTGAACCAAGGACGCTATTTGAGAGGATTGCAGGAGCATTGGAGCGGTAATCATTGCCGATAGTTGATTAAACGCATCAACTGTTTGCTGAGCGATCGCCTGGAGTTCTGCTAAATACTGTTGTCGGATCGCGTCGAGCATGGGTTGTTGCAATTCATCTTCTAATGTTCCAAGTTGGGCAAAGAGCTTTTGTTCATAACCCAGCAGGAAGCTCCAAAGATGTTTATGCTTTGTTGCTAATCCACTCGAACCTTGCTCAAGACCTGCAATCTTTAAACCCATTGGATGCTGGGCAATGGTCTTTGAAATCGTTGCTTTGAGTTGAGTAATTTCTGGCGATGGAGTTGCACCCTGAAGATAGGTTGTTGAAAGGGACTTATACAACTGTCCAAGTTGCTTAAAGGTTTGAGAAAAACTCTTTTCTAATTCATTTGAAGCAGAGCCACCCATGAACACCGTTGTAATCAACAATCCGATTAACACGCCACAAGGAATGGCAATCACAGCCGCCGCCAGCCCTTGATAAAAGAATGGAAAGATGTCTTTGGCGATCGCATTTGCTGCAACAATGGCACCCACACGCGCAATCGGGGTAAATCCTAATGAGGTACAGCAGACATAAATCAAAAAATAGACAACACCGCTGGTAATGGGGTTATATCCAAAGGAAATAGCCAGGAGATAGATTAAGAAGAGAGAAAGCCACAGAGAAATGATGGCAGCCAAACTGAGAGCGATCGCCCGTCCCCGCGTTGGTTGAACCAGCATGGCAATTGCGCCAACAACGATAAGGGTAGCCGTATTCTGATAAGCAGAAGGATAGGGGAAATCGATATGGCGAATAATTGCGATCGCCATGCCGATTGCCATGCCGGTACCAACAATTTCGATCGCGCGCTTCATGGGTATGGGCGTGTGCTTCGGGAAAGTCAGAAGCCTCCTGCGCTGATGAGTTGCAGCAATGTCCACTTTATGGAGCAGTCGATTTTGGAGCGATCGCAACTCTTGTGTAAACTGGATGAGAAGCTGGAGCAATTGAAAGAATCGCAACGTTTCTGAGGTGCCGTATTGATTAATTTCTCCGGTGGAACGCAGGTGATTGAGTTTATCTTTAATAATGGCTAAGTCTTGCTCTAGTCCAGAGAGATCGTAATTAAAATGATGGGACGTATGGGCGATCGCGCTTAACTGATCGCAACTTTCTGCCAAGTGCCGAGCAAACTGATTTAATTCAACTCTAAACTGGCACGCTAACGCTTGCTCATCTTGGTTAGCGAGAGCCAGCATGTCTGCCAACTGTCGAGAAAGTTGACTTTGACTCATCAAAATTGCACTCCAATTCTCCTCAGTTAGAGTCTGACTCTGAAATTCAGAAGCTGCTTTTGTCAAAGCCGTAAGGCTAGTTTGTGTGGTTTTTGTAAGCTGGTTAAGCAGAGAGGATGGCGGCATGAAGGTGGGGAGAACTGGAGAATGATTATTCTCCGTATTCTCCAACCGACGAGGCATTGCATACTGATTAACGATTCCTTGAAACAAATGGGGAATACCTTGCAAAAACTGTTTCAAGTGCTTGTTTAACTCAGTGGAAGTATCTTGTCGCCAAAACAGCAGTGCTACGGCAATTCCCACACAAACGCCAATCCAGTTATCAATGAGACGCGATTTTAGATAAAGCCATATATCTTGCTGATTAGATGACCCTACCGCTCTCATCGCAATCATTGTTCCCAGCAATGTCGCTTGAGAATACGCTGCCTGCCATCGATAGGTTTCACAGATTAAGGCTGATAGAATGAAGGTAATCGGCGGAATGATAAACAACCCTGAGCCATAGATCCCAAATGAATTAACCAGGATAGCAGCGATGAATCCGCCCAGAGCACTTCCACTGACCCGTCCCAGGCCTGCAATAATTGCGCCTCCTGCTGCGGGTTCAATCAAGACAGAGACATAGCCGAAAATAGGATAAACATAGTTATCCAACAAATCTGCCCGATGCCAGAAGAAGCTACCTAAAAGGGCAGCACCGAGGGAAAATTTCAATCCCTGTTTGATGATCGGTGAGTGTTGAGTATCCAAGAAAATTGCGTCTCCTTTAAACGTCAGCCGGAAACGTAACTGATAGCTTTCGAGGCTGTAAGATGCGATTTCTGAGAGCTGATAGACTATCGATGTTGATCGATTTATATTCAGTCGCTAAGTTCTCAATTCGATCAATCTGACCACTCATTGCGTTTGCAATATCGATGGTTAATTCCAGGGATGCAGATAAACTGCCCTGGTATACCCTTGTATAAGCGACGGTTTGCCAGGTTGGTTCGTAGGCTAACCAGGGATACCGAGCGGAATCAAAACTCAAATTTGATGACCAGCGTTTTCCAGGCAATTCAAAGATGCGATCTGCGCTTCGCAGCAGCGCTTCGCTATCGCTGTCTACACTTGCACCTGAGTTAGCTTGACTTTGAATGATAATTTTATTGGCTCCCAGATCGGATAAAAGCTGAACGAGTTCTCTTTCGCGCTCTTCATATAGGAGGGAATGGAAAAGATTAACTGGGTAATAAACGGTTGATTTCTCCCTGAGTGGGTGTTGGCGATAAAACTTTTCTGGTTGGGGATGTCCGAGGGGAAATGATGCTTTAGAAGCAGCGGTCTGGAAGCTCACGGTATCAATAATCTCTTCTTGCCAGTGCTTCAAGCTCAACTGGGTCATGCTCCGAAACAGCATCCGAGAGTCATGGTCAAGAGATTTAAGGTGATGCTCGGAGTGAAAAAATCGTTCGTCAAAAAGAGCGTGAGCAATCCAGAGTAGCGCTAACAACTTGTCTGATAGATTTAGGGCAACCAATGTTGGTAGAGAATTGGTTGCTCCACCAGTAATTGCATTCAGGTAGACAATCACCTTTTCCAGTTCTAGCCCAGCCCGACTAACCTCGACCTGATCTTTGCCTTCAATCAATCCAACTAAGGGATTTTGATAGGGTTTTGGATGGGGATTTGGATCTAAGTAAACGATCGTTTTCAGTGGAGAGGTGAACATGGGAGCTGTATTGCTAAAATTATGCCGACTTAAACAATTTGCATAGCAGATCTGTGCTCCGAACCCTCATTCCCCCTTATTAAGGGGGATGCCAGAGGTAGGAGGATCTAATGTGCCGCAATCACAAATCAAACGGCTATTGATTGAAAAACCGATTTATTCGTTGATGGCACGTTCAATGGAGTAGAGAAGTAGTGCAAAAAAGGTGACTAACCAGAACCAAAGCTGAGGTGGTTCACTAAAGATCATCAAGATGAACACGATCGCGGCTGCAAGCACCCACCACTTCAGCCACCAAACCCACCATTTTGCTCGTCTCTTAGAATGTTGCATGATACAAACTCCAATCAGGCTTCAATTACAAATTAGTGTCCGTATACTCCCGTAATCCAGCGAAAAGCGGGAGTTAAGTAACTGAATAACGATCGCTCTTCAATCACAGCCTTAACATCGGCGGTTGTTCCATCGGTGATTATTCTGGGTGCTCCTTTGCCTTCAGTCCACTTAAAGCCGCTAGGCGTATGAGAGTCCGTTTGTAGTTCCAGGATGACCTTCGTGACGCTAGTGTTTATCGGTTGGGGCTTGTCGCGATCGTCCTTATCTCGTCCTAATAACAGCTTCTCTGCTAGATCCTGGCTACCTACAAGACTGGATAGTTCAGATGCGGTGACAGGCTTCTGAGCCACTTCAATCACCTTTGCAACGATGCCACCATACCGTTCGCGATCGTACAGATCGGGAATGACTTCTACCTCCATTCCGGGTGCTAACTGCTTGGCATCGCCCACTTTGAACAGTGCCACCACATTTACTTTGGCATTGGGGTTTTCGACTGCCAGTCTGCCGATGCGACCACTCGGAAGCAGGACTTCCCCTAGATTGACCGAGATTTCCTCTACTTTCCCGTTGTAAAGACTGATGACCTGACTATTGACGCGAATTCTGGATTGTAAGATGTTAATGTCGCGTTGTTGGTCGGCGATCGCATTATACCGAACGACATCACTGACGGTATCCTGGAGGTCAATGCTGCGCTTTTCGGTCGCCAGTCCCTCATTCGCTGCCGTCAGGGTTTGCATTTGCGCTCTCAAGCTCTCATCTTCTCCCTTGAGGCGATCGAGGGCTACCTGCGTTTGGTTCACTGAATTGGCAACTTCCTGTTGACTGAATTGAAAGAAATAGGACTGAAAGCCAATCCGGGGTACAGCCCCCTCTTTTACCAGATCATTGTAGGCAGAAAGTCGCTCATTCGTAGAGGCTTTAAAGCCATGCAGATATTTGAGGTGATCCAGGTACGCTTCTCGCTGACTCTGGTTGCTTGCCAGTTGCACCCGCAGCGATTCAATCTGACGCAAGTTTGCCCCCTGCTTCTGCTCTACTGTGCTTGTATTAAGCTGACTACGATTGGTTTGAACAGAGCCAATTTGATGGTCTTGTGCCTTGAGGTCGGCGAGGCGATCGCGCTTATCCTGCAATTCGATTTCCAGTTCAGGGAATTCCATTGTTGCTAATACCTGCCCTTTCTTAACCGCATCGCCTGGTCGAATATTCAATGCCAATACCCGACCTCCTTCACGCGGTTGAATCGCAACACTGGAGCGAGGAATCAAAATACCTGCCCGTCCTTCAGCCCGATTGGGAATCTTACCGAACACCCCCCAAAGGACAAAGGCGATGAATAGCGTGACCACCGGAAGTAAGCGCAGCCGAATTTCCCGATTCTTTTCAACGGTGCTTGGGTCTTGAAGTCCCATTGCAGGATGATTCGGCTGAGTTTCAGCTTTATCTTTCTCCAAAAGTCCTGCCGGGGATTCCGGGTTTTGTCCATTCTGTTGAGCAGGGATTTGTAGCTTACTTGATGTATCAGGTGATTCCATGTCCTAACCCTCTTTTCAGGAAACGGGCTCCTATCGAATTACACAAGCTGTCGATTCTCTCTAATCTTGCCTGTTGTTTAAGTTTGGGGCGGGAGCGATCGCACTGTTAAGCCGCAACTTAAGCAAATGATCCGATGCAGTTAAGTTGCGGCTTAACTTGCTGATCTGAACTGCTCAGCATTTCTATAGCTGGCTAAATAGTAAGCATATGTTGGGAACGAGGATGCAATCGTTGAAACCTCAGACAGTCACTAGAGTTTGAGGAAAAGATTCAGCCATCAATTGCCAGTATTTGCTCATCAAAGGAGATTCTTCTGATGGAACCAGATATCCTACCAGGATTTTGGCGTGAGACTCTGGCGTTGCGACCGGACGATGAGGGGGAAGTTGTAGCCACTTTAATCGAACGGAGATGCGAAGCTCTCACTCACAAAGCTGTTTTGTATGTCCACGGCTACGTCGATTACTTTTTCAACACGGAGCTAGCCGATCGCTACAACGCGGAAGGGTTCGATTTCTATGCCATCGATCTGCGTAAATATGGGCGATCGATGCTGCCCCATCAGTCTCCAAACTTTGTGCAATCGCTCGACGAGTATTTCGAGGAGCTTGATGCCGCCATCCACCGCATTCGCAACCGCGATGGACATACCTTTCTGCTGCTCAACGGACACTCCACTGGCGGACTGATTGGCGCACTCTACGCGGATGCACGGCGTGAAGCGGAGACGATCAATGCGGTCTTTCTCAACTCGCCATTCTTCGACCTGAATGGCTCCTGGTTGAATGAGCATGTCGTCACCAATATTGCGTCGGCTGTCGGCACCGTCCTTCCTAACATCAACTTTCCGTCAGCTCTTTCACCGTTGTATGCACAGAGTATACACAAGGACTACCGTGGCGAGTGGGACTTCCGGTTGGACTGGAAGCCGATCGAGAGCTTCCCGATCAAGGCGGGTTTTGTTCATGCAATCAAGATGGGACAGTCTAAGCTGCAAAAGGGGCTTCAGATCGCTGCTCCAGTACTGGTGATGTCTTCTACAGAGTCCAGTCGTCCGAAGGAGTGGAATGACATTCTGTACCGGACTGACTCGGTGCTTGATGTCGCTGATATCGATCGCTTCTCAGACACCATCGGTAGCGATGTGACAAAAATCAGGATTCCTGGCGGGATACATGACCTGGTTCTCTCTGCCAAACCCGTGCGAGAGAACGCCTATCAGAAACTCTTCGACTGGTTTCGGTCGAGAGCTTTTGATGAGTATCCAGTAGCCACTGGGAAGGTATTTTCTATCCACTTCAGCCAATCGCCCTATGAATGAACCCAAATTTCCAACCGTAATTTTGGGTGCAGGTTTTGTGGATGCATCGCTTTACGAGGAACCTTGATGAAACTTGGCTTACATACTGGCGTAGCAAATCTGTTTGACAAATACCAGATTGTTGGCAGAAGAGGGCATCACCTTCGTCAATTGACTTACCTGGAACTGCTTCCTACACCACTTCATAACATCGTTGTGACTCGTGAGTGGATTAGAGAAGAGATCTTTCATCTTCATGATAGACAAACTCAAGGGGTCAGTTAATCCGATGATAAAAAAGGCTCTAGCCCATGAAATCAAACACAACGTTGAACATACTCAAGGTGTTCCGACAAAACTATCCGGAATATTTCATGGAAGCTGCGGAGCTAGCGCTGTTCATGATTGTTGCGGGTGTCGTAACCACAGTTTTAAGGCGTGTCATCAATTAGCTACACATCCCGTACCAGTAGTGAATTCTGGCTGTCAGGCTCGTTCGAGCTTTATAGCCGTAAAAGCCTTGCTCTGACAGCATTCTACATTTAATTGATGACACGCCCTAGAATATCCGCTTTCGCCTCTCTATCGTGCCATTCCGAATGCGTTTGTTCGGCTGGTTCTAATTGGAATTGCAATGGGTGCTACGGCAACTGCACTCATTTATTCACCCTGGGAAAACAATCGGGTGCCCACTTTAATCCCGCTGTTACCCTAACCTTCCTGCGCTTAGGCAAGATGAAGCAATGGGATGCCATCTTCTACATCCTGTTTCAGTTTATTGGCGGATGGCTCGGAGTTCTGTTAGCAGCTCGGATCATTCAGTTACCCTTCACCCGTCCCCCAATTAACTACATTGTAACGATTCCGGGTGCTGCTGGGATTTGGGCTGCTTTTGCCGGAGAATTCATCATCGCGTTTATCCAGATGAGTATGGTTCTCTACACCAGCAATACCCGCAAACTTGCTCCCTACACGGGTGTATTTGCCGGATGTCTGGTCGCAACGTATGTGATTGTTGAGTCGCCGCTATCTGGATTTGGGATGAATCCTGCTCGCACGTTCGCCTCAGCGCTGCCTGCCAATGTTTGGACAGGTATCTGGCTCTATTTTGTTGCGCCGATCGCAGGAATGCTTCTGGCATCGGAGGTATATGGTCTGCTGCGAGGGTTGCACCGAATCAAATGTGCCAAACTTGTCCACTTTCATCCGATTGGCAGTCGCTGCATTCATTGTGACGATCGCCTCCAAAAAGTCCATAAAGCTGTGTGATGAGTACTAACCAACAATGAAATGTTTAGAACAAGGATAAACCAATGTCTGATTTATTCTTTCTCACCTTAAACGATCACAATCTTCCCTATCCCGATACGATTCATCCGATCGTGGTTCACTTTGTGATTGCAATGGTTCTGTTTGCTGTTCTGTGTGATTTTATTGGAGCGTTTACCCGCAACTCCAAATTACTGGAAGTGAGTTGGTGGAATCTCCTCTTTTCCACCGCCGCTATTTTTGTTGCTATTCTCTTTGGTCAGTTTGAAGCGGGTTTAGCAGAACCCTACAGCACAGTTAAACCAGTGCTCAATTTACACACAATCATTGGCTGGTCGCTGGCGGCAGTGCTTGCCAACATTACGGCGTGGCGGTTTATCATTCGTCGTCGCGATCCCTTAAAACTTCCCACTGCTTATTTGGCGGTAGGACTGGTGGTGGCAGGTCTGGTGGGCGTTCAAGTATTTCTGGGTGATGAGTTGGTCTGGATTTATGGATTGCATACAGTGCCTGTTGTTGAAGCAATCAAGCAGGGAGTTGCACAATGAACATGCGAGTTATAACTGATTATTAGGTGATAACGGATTGCCCTACGTCATGCCAATTCATCCAAATTTGGTGCATTTGACCCTGGGATTATTTATCGTTGCAATTGCATTTGATATTGCTGGCGTGTTGTTTCCAATTAATGAACCGATTCTCAAATCGTTTGGGCTGGCAGCGACGCGAACCAACTTTTTTGATGTTGGCTGGTATAACCTTTTAGCCTCTGCAATTATCACGTTTTTCACAGTGGTGGCTGGCTTGTTCGAGCTGATGCTGGCAGCTCCACCGTCCCACTTAAAAAGTGCTTGGGGGCTGGAACCACTGCCGACCATGCTGCTACATGGAGTCATTGGTGTCTTTTTACTGGCAGTGATTGTGGGAATGACGGTATGGAGAGGATTAACTCTGCGCCCTATGGTTATGGCAAACCAGAACCAGAGACGGCGATCGTGCTAATTGAGAGTTAGCGACTTAAGATACGTCACCCATTTGCGAACGCACCCAACACATCTCACTGCATTTGGAGAATTGAGAATGGACATTTTAGCCACTTCAAAGGAGCTTCAGCAGACAGCAATAGAAGAAGTTCCAGCGATCGATGAAAAAGGCAACGGCATGTTTGGAATGACCGTGTTCCTGCTGTCAGAAAGCATCGTTTTCCTGAGCTTCTTTGCAACGTACATCATGCTGCGAACAGGCACATCAGACTGGTTCCCCGCGGGTGTTTCAGGGCTAGAACTTTTCAAGCCAACCATTAACACCGCGATCCTGGTTTCCAGCAGTGGAGTGATCTATCTGGCAGAACGTGCCCTCGATCGCAATCAGATCAGGAAGTTTCGCCTCTTACTGCTGACAACCGCCCTGATGGGAGCGTACTTCCTTTATGGTCAGGCGGTGGAATGGAATGGTCTTGCTTTTGGTCTGACTTCTGGCTCGTTTGGTTCAACGTTTTACTTGTTAACGGGATTTCATGGCTTACACGTATTTGCTGGACTGCTCTTGCAGCTAATGGTGCTGATCCGTTCTCTCACTCCCTACCATGCCACTCCTGAAAGTCACTTCGGCTTCAGCGCCACCGCATTGTTCTGGCACTTCGTTGACATCATCTGGATTATCTTGTTTGCCCTTCTGTATCTCTGGCGATAAACCAGTTTTGAAAACTGTCATTGGTCATTGGTCACTCATAACCCTCTTCTAAGAAACAGAATCAGCCCCAGATAGCTGAGTAACCAGCTCAAAGCCTAAGCAATGAGCTGTTCTCTGAAGGTTTTGCACCAAGCGCTGCTGATATT
>DATNPC010000676.1:0-9075 GCA_036703375.1 Allocoleopsis sp. | reverse complement strand
CGATCGCGATGCTGACACTAGTACTGTATCCCTACGTTTATCTCCTGGCGCGTGTTGCCTTCTTGGAACAGTCAGCCTGTACCCTAGAAGCGAGCCGAATGCTGGGTTGTGGGCCTTGGCGCAGTTTTGCCACCGTGGCTTTACCCTTGGCACGCCCTGCAATCGTCGCTGGTTTAGCACTTGCCTTGATGGAAACGCTCAATGACTTTGGCACGGTGCAGTATTTCGGCGTCGATACATTTACGACGGGCATTTACCGCACTTGGTTTGGTTTTGGCGATCGAGTAGCGGCGGCTCAATTGGCAGCATTCCTCTTACTATTCATTCTCTGGCTGATTTTGCTCGAACGTTGGTCGCGTCGTCGGGCGCGATACTACCAGAACACAGGGACACACCGCCGATTATCGAGTTATCGGTTGATGGGAATGCGGGCGATTGGTGCAATCGTCGCTTGTTTCCTACCACTGGGTTTGGGTTTTCTGCTACCGGCAGGAATTTTGCTCGATCTGACGTGGAAAAATGCCTCAAAAACTCTCGACGATCGCTTTTGGGGCTTCGCCCGTAACAGTTTTATCCTTGCCATCGTTACGGCGGCGATTGGAGTAGCGATCGCTGTCATTATGGCTTACGGGTTGCGCTTGCACTCTAACTTTGGCATGCGTTTTGCGACACGGGTAGCTTCAATGGGCTATGCCATCCCCGGTTCAGTGATTGCCGTAGGGATTCTGATTCCCATTGGTCGGCTCGATAATGCGATCGATGCTTGGATGCTGACCACGTTCGGGATATCTACGGGGCTTCTGCTCAGCGGTACCATTACTGCCTTGGTGTTTGCTTATCTCGTTCGCTTCCTTGCCGTTTCCTTGAGCGCGGTTGAAGCCAGTCTGGGTAAAATCAAGCCCAGTCTCGATGACGCCGCGCGATCGCTCGGATACAGTCCAACTAGCACCTTGGTTAAGGTTCATACACCCATGATGTGGGGGGGATTGCTGACGGCAGCGATATTGGTTTTCGTCGATGTGATGAAGGAACTGCCAGCAACCTTAATCGTTCGACCGTTTAATTTTGATACCTTAGCGGTTCGAGTTTACAATCTAGCGTCTGACGAGCGGCTAGCGGAGGCGGCAGGCCCAGCATTAGCGATCGTTGCTGTAGGAATTATTCCCGTCATTCTCCTGAGTTGGCGGATTGCCAAAGTTCAAGATACATCCAATAAAACGCGAATTTATGAAAACTAGAACCATTATTCCATTACTGTTGCTCAGCACCCTTTTCGGCTGTGAGGGGTCAGGAAGCGAATTGGACAAAGCGAAAGCCCGGTTAACCGAAACCAAGAGTTGTCCCGGTTGTCAGCTCAATCAAGCCGACCTCAGTGGTGCCGAACTCACGAGCGCTGACCTGAGTGGTGCCAAACTCAATGATGCCAACTTGGAGGGAGCGAAGCTGAATAAAGCCAATCTGAGCGGGGCTTTCCTCGATAGTGCCAAGCTCAATAAAGCCAATCTCAATGCTGCCAACCTCGGTGGAGCGGGTTTAACAGAAGCGAATTTGAGCGGTGCCGATCTCAGTGGTGCGAACCTGAGTGGTGCTTACTTGAAGGGAGCGGACTTGAAGGGTGCTATTTTGAACAACGCCAACTTGACCAATGCCGACTTGAATGCTGCCAAGCTAGAGGGTGCCAAGCTAGATGGCGCTAACCTCAGCGGCGCAATCATGCCTGACGGTGCGATTAAGAAGAAGTAGTAGCACGCAATGTAGAGACGCGACATGTCGCGTCTCTACAGGATTTTTATTTCACGTCTGAGCTTGCGTAACGTACATAGCGTGTATAAAAGAAATGGCGCACCTTGGGAAGAGGTACGCCGTATGTGCATGCAATAGTAGAGGCGTTTGTGCCGAACGTCTCTACTTCCAACCAGCGCGATCCATTAATTGCAGTGCTTCTGGATTGTTCTTACCAAATACAGCAGCAGAGGTCTTCTCGTCACCCTTTAACTGACCAAAGCTCTTGACCAATTCATCCAATGGAGCATCTTTAACAACGGGATATTCATAGTTGCCCTTGGCGAAGATTGCCTGAGCCTCTGGACTCACCAGATACTCTAGAAACTTCTGCGCGCCCTCCTTATTAGGAGCCGTCTTCACGACACCACCACCGCTAATGTTAACGTGAGTGCCGCGATCGCGTTGATTGGGGAAGAACACGCGAACTTTGTCGGCAACGGCCTTATCTTCTGGTTTATCGGAATTGGCAAGACGGACTAAGTAGTAATGGTTGGCGATCGCAATATCGCCCACGCCATTCGCGACCGCCTTAATTTGAGCCGTATCATTCCCTTCGGGAGGTCGTGCGAAGTTGGCAACAATGCCTCGAACCCATTCCTCTGTCTTTTGAGGGCCATGAAGGGCGAGCAACCATCCTACGAGCGATTGGTTATAGATGTTGTTCGACGAGCGCACGAGAATTTTGCCTTTCCACTTCGGGTTAGCAAGGTCTTCGTAGGTAGAGAGTTGCGACGGATTGACGTTGTCCCTGTTGTACACAAACACCCGCGCTCGTTTGGAAAGTCCAAACCACATCTTGTCGGGGTCTCTCAGATTGGCGGGAACGGCAGCATCGAGTACCGACGAATTGACTGGCTGCAAAATTCCGGCTTCTTTCGCCCGCCACAGACGTCCGGCGTCAACAGTAATTAATACGTCTGCTGGGCTATTTGCTCCTTCGCTTTTGATGCGTTCGATTAATTGGTCGGCTTCTGCCTCAACCAAATTGACCTTAATACCCGTCTTTTTGGCAAAGCCTTCGTACAAGGCATTATCGGTGTCGTAGTGACGTGCCGAATACAGGTTCACGACTTTTTCCTGGGCAATGACGGGGGATGGCTGAGTCAATTGCCCCACTACCACGACAAACAGCGCCGCGATCGCGGCGAGCAAGACATGTCTAGCGATCTTCATCTTTCGGTTGTCTTGTTGAACGTTCTTACTCAGCAGAGGCTGTCGATCCAACATCTGCCTCGAAGTATTGTATCCTGCTAATGCAATTAATTCTTAATTAAGAGATAGGGATTTTCCAACCTATAACCTTATTCTTGGCTTATCCGCCAATTTTATTAAGAAACTATATCAATACCTAGCCAGACCGACAAAGAGCCTGGAACTCTTTTGCGGTCTAGCCATCTAAATTCTGGAGAGGTCTTTTACAGGCGACCTCACCCATGAATCCTCCTCTCTCTAGTTTTTCGCAATTCTTGGGTAAGGACATGACATCACAATCATTCAAGATGCCGTGCTTCTACACGCCGTAATACTGAGGGGTGTTACCCCTCACAAATTCGCTAGCAGCTGTTAGCTGAAATTTTATAGTTTCAGCAAAGATTTAGTAAAGCTTGCGTAAAGTACTTGTATTTTGAACGAGAAGAAAATATAAATCAGACGGAGGATTCAATATGGTCAATTCAAACCTTTATCCAATCTCTGTTAATAAAAAAACGCTTAAGCTGCCCGTCCTAGATCGAGGGAGTGATGGCAGCACCGTTAGAGTCCTACAACAACTGCTCAACTTTAAAGGCTATGCGCTTGAGGTGGATGGGCAATTCGGCTCGCTCACCGAGCAGGCAGTGAAGGACTTCCAGTGCGCTAGCAATTTAACAGTAAATGGCATTGTTGATAGTGAGACTTGGCATAACCTAAGTCTCGGAATACTGCCATTGACCTGTTAATGGTTGCCAGCCGATAACCGAGCGAGTGCAGCTTGCACCTGAGTTGAGCAATTATTCATTGTTCAAGAATTTTTTCTGCTTTTAAAAAATAACACTATAGACCATTGCTCAATGTCTCTACTCCCTGTAGAGTTGTCAAAAACTGGCATAATTTTCAATTATTTAGGACAAACGGGGGCGCAATCCGTAATGACGGTAATGCCAGTAATCTCGTAGTATCTTGCCATGATCGAAGCAAAGATTGCTCGGGATATCCCAAGCCGAAAAAATTCCTAGATTTTTAGCGTCATCAGCAGCTTGGGGTTCACCAGTTGCTGTAGCAATGAATACAACACTCAGCGTATGCTTGCGCGGATCGCGGTTGGGATCGGAATAGACATGGAACTGTTCGATCAACTCGACGTGCAGACCAATTTCCTCTTGGGCTTCTCGCACGGCGGCTGTTTCGACTGATTCGCCATAATCAACAAAGCCCCCAGGAATTGCCCATCCGAAGGGTGGGTTTTTTCGTTCGATCAGAATAATTGGTCGATGCGGTCGATCGACCAATTCAATGATGATATCGACGGTGGGAGTGGGATTTTTATAGGTCATGCGATTGTGAATTAATGCTCTTGGCGATCGGCTTCGCTGGTGCCGTAGTCAATCGCAAAAGCTCACGCTTGTGGAGGCGATCGGAAAATCTGCCGCTCTGTAGCATACCGTTGTTGCTCCACCAAATCTACCCCCAACCGTTACTTTAAGATTATGGGGATCGCCTGACTTGAGATTGATGTTCAACTCCCCATACCGTGATAGTGTCTTAAAAATCGCTTCATCACTCTATTTTGTATGCCGTTTCCCAGATCTAGTGGCATTCTGCTGCATCCGACTTCATTGCCCAGTCGCTTTGGTATTGGTGACTTAGGCTTAGAAGCTTACAAATTCATTGATTTTTTGGCAAACAGCGCTCAGCAATACTGGCAAATCTTGCCCTTGGGACCAACTGGATATGGTAACTCTCCCTACATGTGTTACTCGTCAATGGCAGGAAATCCGCTGTTGATTAGCCCAGAAAAACTACAAGACCAAGGGCTATTAACCGATGAAGACTTCGCTAATTTGTCAGAGTTCCCGATCGATCGCGTTGATTACGAGCGGGTGATTCAAACCAAAATGCCAATGCTACGTCAGGCATTCAGTCGCTTTCAATCCCATGCGTCAGAAGTCGAACGCAAGCAATTTACGGGGTTTTGTGAGGCTACAGCCAGCTGGCTGGACGATTACGCTCTATTTATGTCGTTGCATGAAACATTTGAAGGGACAAGCTGGCATACATGGGAACCGGAAATCGCCAAAGCTCATCCCGACGCAGTCGCCAAGTGGCGGCAGAAGTTGAGCGATGAGATTGAGTTTCACAAATACTTGCAGTTTGAGTTCTTCCGCCAATGGTCGGAGTTAAAGCAGTACGCTAACCTGCATCATATCCAGATTATCGGCGATATCCCGATTTATGTAGCTCACAACAGCGTCGATGTCTGGGCGCACCGGGACATCTTTGCGATCGATGAGGAGACAGGCGAAGCCTCATTAATGGCAGGTGTTCCCCCCGACTATTTCAGCGCAACGGGTCAACTCTGGGGAAATCCGGTTTACAACTGGGAGTATTTGCAACAAACTCACTTCCGCTGGTGGGTGCAACGCTTCAAGGCAACACTTGATTACGTAGATATCGTCAGGATTGACCATTTCCGAGCATTTGAGGCTTACTGGGTGGTCAAGCAAGGTGAAACAACGGCCATGAATGGGTATTGGGTGGAAGCGCCAGGAGAGGCATTTTTCAAGGCATTGAAAGAAAACCTGGGTACTCTGCCGATTATTGCTGAAGATTTAGGCATTATCACGCCTGAAGTGGAAGCACTACGCGATCGCTTTGAGTTTCCCGGCATGAAGATTTTGCAGTTTGCCTTCGGTGGAGACGCGGGAAATCCATATTTGCCGTTTAACTATCCACGCAATTGCATTGCCTATACCGGAACTCATGATAACGATACGATGGTGGGCTGGTTCAATCAGCTTTCTGACTACGAACGGGAGAACGTTTTTCGGTACTTGGGTCACGTCAGTCCAGAAGGCATTCACTGGGATTTCATTCGATTAGCACTCAGTAGTGTCGCCAACCAAGCGATCGTTCCAGTGCAAGATCTGCTCGGTCTAGGTACAGAGGCACGGATGAATTTCCCGAGTAAAGCAGAAGGCAATTGGGAGTGGCGCTACCGAGCGGATGCTTTAACTGACTCATTACGCGATCGCCTTAAGCTCATGACCTACACATTCGGTCGTGCCCCAATCAGTTCTTAGTGGTTGGTTGTTGGTTATTGGTTGTTGGGTAACAAATTCCTAACACCCCATAACTAACAACCCTCCTAAGAGCGGGTATTGGCAGCAAAAATCATCTCCTGGACCTCTCCTGGGGCTCCCATCTGCTTCGCGCTTTCGTCATTAAATTCGACCAATACGCCTCCCGCATTGCCAGCCCGAACGATTAGTTTTTGATCGGCAACCCAAGTGCGCTGTGTCCCTTCTTGTAAGACCCCTTCAAATTCAGTCTTCCCGTCTGCAACTACCCGAATCCAGGACTGTGCTTTGAGGGTCACACCGACTTGAACTGGTTTGCCATTTTCACTGGTCTTTACCAGTTCAGTGGGTTTATCTGCTAATTTCTGCTGGAAATCGCCTCCTGGTAATTTCTTGGGGGCTGGTCCCTGTTTTTGAGCATGAGGGTACTCTTCAACTTTAATGACTTGTACCTCAGAACGCTTGACTAAAAGAGATAAGCCACTAACCGCGCTAATCACTAGGAACACGTACAGCACGTAGAGATGGATTGGTCGTAGTTGAGCGGCAGGTAAGTGTCGCCAAGAAGGCTTGACAAACTGAATTGTATAACCTGTCGGAAAAGCCTTGGCAAACTCTGCACCGTTTAAACCTAGTGCCTCAGCAAAGCGCTGAATAAATCCTTTGATGTAAACCGGTTCCGGCAATTGATCGAGTCTACCCTCTTCGATCGCATTCAACAATCGTGCCTGAATTCGAGTTTGAGCCGCAACGTCCTCTAGAGGGATGCACTGTTCGGTGCGAAACTGCCGGAGGCGAGATCCCAGTTCTTCGAGTTTCTCGATTTGTTCCTGCTGAAAGTGGAGTTTGTTTTCCTTCATACACTGTACTCCTTGATGTCTGCTGGCTCGTTGATGGATGTTAGGTGGATTTGGTTTTTTAGAAAACGAATTTCAAAATCTTTGAGGAAACGGTAATGACCGCTAGGTAACTCCGGCTCATCATCAGGTTTTAATTGAATAGAACCTATAGCAGTTCGGTGTAAATGAATCACTGGATAGCTTAGCAGTTCTGCGACACGACGAATCTGTCGGTTTCTCCCTTCTGTCAAAACGATTTCCAAAAGAGTTTTCTCTCGTGCGCGATCGAGTACGCGCACTTGAGCGGGCTTCGTTTTTTTTCCTAACAGGTCAACACCCTGGCGCCAAAGTTGTAGAACTGATTCAGGGGGATGATCCTGTACCCAGACGTGATAGGTCTTGGGAACGTGATAGCGAGGATGAGTCAGATGAAATGTTAGCGTTCCATCATTCGTCAGAAGGAGTGCACCTGTAGATTCTGCATCTAAACGCCCCACTGGATGAAGCCCTTGACATCGGGCGAGCCCTTGCGGCAGCAGATCGAGAATGGTACGACGTTTCCTAGAATCGCGACAAGTAGAAATTACACCAACGGGTTTGTTGAGTAATAAGTAAATCGATTCAGGGCGATTGTTTGGTTTTATCGATTTGCCATCAACTTCGAGCGAGTCTACGTCTGGATTGGCTCGCTGTCCCAAATACACAACTGTGCCATTGAGTCGAACCCGTCCAGCTTCGATCATTTTCTCAGCTTCACGCCGTGAGGCAATACCCCACTGCGAAAGAATTTTTTGTACCCGTTCTTCCATGGCCCGACTACTGCGCGCTCTTCCATATCGAGTCTAGAGTAAGGACGAAGCGATCGCCGCTCTTCCTTACCAGTGAGCGAAGAATTCTTACCAAAGGTGGGAACTCCTACGCTTCACATTTATTCTGACTAGACTATGTACAAATATTACAAGAATGTGGTTAACTGCAAGTGTTTGATTTTGACCGAAAAAACCGGTAATTGGGGGAGACAAAATCACGGCTTATTGAGCAGCTATGTATGATGACTTTTTTTTATAGCCTTTGGATGGGGATGCCTGAAAAACAGCCTCTTGCCACTACCATTTGGAAAAAGCGATATATAACCGACAATGCAGCGAAATGGGGTTAAGGGGAAATGAGCGCTGAAACAGCAAAAACATTAACGCCCCAGAAAAGTCGAATTATCAGTAAAGTTCTGTCACCTGCGATACGGCTATGGTTGCGATCGCAAGTCGAACACGTAGAGGATTTACAATTTCAGATCCAAGGAGGCGATCGGCAAATCCTCAAAGGTCACATTCCCAGCGTCTTCATTTCAGCAAGTTATGCC
This sequence comes from Allocoleopsis sp., assembly GCA_036703375.1. GTDB lineage: Bacteria > Cyanobacteriota > Cyanobacteriia > Cyanobacteriales > Coleofasciculaceae > DATNPC01. The sequence goes on along the minus strand of DATNPC010000676.1, from coordinate 817 downwards.
GTTTATCAAGGACTTCGTCTGAGCCAAATTCAGTTGGAAGGCAACGATATTCGCGTCAACTTAGGTCAGATGATTAAGGGCAAACCCCTGCGTCTTTTAGAACCTGTACCCGTCGAAGCTCAGTTGTTACTCACAGAAAGTGACCTCCACGCCTCCCTAAAAGCTCCATTGCTATCCACAGCTGTGATCGATTTCCTCAGCACATTGCTCCAATCCAATGGAACAATTGACGCAATGGATAACTTCAAACAGCAAGAGATCGCTTGGGAAAAAATAGATATCGAGATGGGCCAACTGACGCTCTTTGGCTTTCAAAGAGACGCTTCTCTTGAGGCAACGCCAATTGCGATCCGTGCAGGCTTAGAACTGGTATCCCCTCGCGAACTCCGGCTATCTCCTTTTCAAGTTCAGATCCACCCCGACCAACCTCCCTTAACATTGGATGACCTACAGATCGATTTAGGTTCAGAAGTCCAACTCCAGCACCTTGCTCTAACTCCAGGGCAGTTGATGTGTCGCGGACGCCTCACCGTAGTTCCTGGTGAATAGAATATTCACAGTGAGCAGTGAACAGTGAGCAGTGGACAGTGAGCAGTGGACAGTGGCCAGTGAACAGTGGACAGTGACCAGCGAGTAGGGTGGGCACTGCCGACCAACGATAGAATCAAGTATTTAAGTCCTAATCGGTAGTGCCCACCGTACAAACGAAAGATGGTTGAACGTGGTGCAAGACTCCCCATGAGCTGCGTTCACAACAAAAGGAATGAAAATTCTTATCTCTTCTGCCCTCTGCCGTCTGCCTTTTGCCTTATTTTCT
>DATNPC010000675.1:0-8924 GCA_036703375.1 Allocoleopsis sp. | reverse complement strand
ATTCCGCATCACCAAGCGCCAGATTGCTAAATTCCTCGGAATCCCTGAATCGCTGATTGTCAAAGTCGAATCCTGGCTTTATGTTTTATACGTTCACCGCCTCGATAGAGGAGGACAGTTCATCAGCTACCGCCAACTTTTGCAGTGGAAAAATGCCGTAGCCTGTCAGATCCAAAGATGCTCTACCTGGCAGGAGCTACAATACCTGTGGAATACGCTCCTACACGACCAGGCAAAGCACAACAAACAATACGACGAGTCTGTGATCCCCTTTCTAGAAAAAATCAGGGCGAAATGGCGAGAAGCTATCCCCCAGGAGTCACGAAGTTGATGAGAAAAACGCGATCGCGCAAATGCTGACGCTCGTTCCTCGCTAACGCTTCGCGATCGCTACCGCTTCGCTAACGCCCTCTTCAGATTTATGCTCGAAAAACTGCCAACACATCAAAAAAGGCTCGGGCAGTAGTGCCTGAGCCTCTTTCGCTTAGTTTAAGCTAAATACTTAGTAGCGGCGAGAGAAGTTGTTGTTTCTGCGGTTACCACCACCACCACCACCACCAGAGCCTCTATCTTCCCGAGGCTTTGCCTTGTTGACTTTCATGTCACGACCCATCCATTCAGCACCGTCCAGCGCTTCAATTGCTGCTGTTTCTTCAGCTTCTGTTCCCATTTCAACAAAAGCAAAGCCACGTAAGCGACCTGTCTCACGGTCTGTGGGTAGCTGAACCCGCTTTACAGAGCCATACTCTGCAAAAACAGCGCTGATGTCTTCTTGGGTGACATCGTAAGAAAGATTACCTACATAAATTGACATAGATCGTCTCCAAAATCAGAGGGGTGTAGAGGAGAGATAGATTTCGGAGAGAAGCCTGCCAATACCAAAAGCAGAAAGCGCAAATCAATACTAGAAACAAACACTACACCGAATATATTCTCACCCACTATGCTAACACAGCATCAAAAAGCCATGTGATATTAAGCATAAATGCTCGTCAGGTACTCCATGAGCGATGGCTCTGCCATAGACGCTAAGGGACGAGAGCATTGCTTCAGCAATTATAGTTCGCGAGTGCTAAGCCGTGGGGGTGAGCCAAGGAACTTCAAAAATCTTTACAACAATAGGTGAAAAGGCTCCTGAACCTGGACTCAGGAGAAGCAATTATTAAAATTCCGCACTGGTAGTAAATATTTGAAATTACATATGCTAGTCTATTCCAATCAGTCAGTGAGGGGTGTGACCCCTCACCCCACTTTCAAGCTAGTGACCATGTATTAAAGCTCTGTTTCTCGATCGATTTCAGCGGGTATCAGCTCACTGAATTTTTCGGCCTTCCGAAAGTCCATAGAAATACGACTGTCTGAAGCACGTTCCCTAGCTAATTCAACTGCCCGACTGAGTTAGTAGCTTCAACAGATATAGAAACTAATACAGTGCGGAGTTCTTCTATCCGGATATCTAAGGAGCGAAGCAGAAGTAAACAGCCATACACCGAACACCAGTTCGGAGCAAGGACTAAAAACTACCTGTCACTAAACTTAATTCAGCTCTTAAGGCTGGAATCATCAATAACTATTTCATTCAAAAGCCTAGAAGACCGTCGTTATAGCGATTGGTCTATTGCCAACCATTTCAACTATTTTTGTATAGACAGCCATGAATTCTAACCACTCTCTCGAACAACTCTTAAACTTTCCTGATTATGAGCCTGACGTGTTTGTCGAAAATCAGGTGATAAAAGAGTCTGACCACGCTCAATTCAAGTATCGTAGGGAACTGGAGGATATTGCTCGCGCTCATAATGGCGAGATTTCGGCTCTCGATCAGAAAATCCTAGAAGTGTTGCGAGTGAAGCTGGGATTACTTCCAGAAGAAGCTTTTGCCATCAAAACAGAAGTCTTAACTCCTTACCGAGAATACAATAAAAGGTTGCAGGAATATAGGCGAGCCTTTGTTGAAGCAATTCGACGCGAACCATTTCTCAAAAATGAAACTCGCAATGGGTTAAAGCGCCTTCAGGAGCTGTTAAACCTCAAAGACGAAGATGTTAAACCCCTAGAAGCTCAAATTATTCAAAAACGAAAAGGGACTGAAGAAAATAGTCTTTGGGTGGTCGCTGGTATCGTCAGCATGATGCTCTTGGTTGGTATCGGTTCTTGGGCAACGGTGAGCTTTTTCCACTCGGTGCAGCACGAGCCAACGTCCCAAAATCCAGACACGTCTCAGCCTCTGCTTTAAGGGGATTGACTTAACCGCTTACCGTGTCTACTACCTATAGTTCTGACCGTTGGGCAATGCCAGTACGACAGGAGACGCCCTTGCATTGACTTAGAGGAAACGTTAATGGATTTGGGCATCGACTGATGTGATGTCACAACTAATCAATCCTCAAGCCAGCTAATCCAAGCAAGGTACGTTTAGACTTGCGGTTGGTTTCCGGTAAGATAAAGGGCTGTAGAGTCACGACGAGAGTTCAGGAGAAGAACGCAAGTGCTAACACTTGGCGTCAATATCGATCACATCGCCACAATTCGGCAAGCACGGCGAACCGTGGAACCTGACCCAGTTGCAGCAGCTGTGTTGGCAGAACTTGCTGGCGCTGATGGGATTACAGCTCATTTACGCGAAGATCGGCGTCATATTCAAGATAGAGATGTGCGCTTGCTGCGGCAGACGGTGCGAACTCACTTGAATCTGGAAATGGCAGCTACGGATGAGATGGTAGCGATCGCACTTGAAGTCAAACCCGATTATGTTACTCTCGTTCCCGAAAAACGCGAAGAAGTGACAACGGAAGGAGGCTTGGATGTTGCGGGTCAAATTTCGCGCATGAGCGAGATTGTCACTAAATTGCAGGATGCGGGTATTCCCGTTAGCTTATTTATCGATGCCGACCCAGCCCAAATCGAGGCAGCAGCTCAAATTAAAGCGAAATTTATTGAGTTGCACACGGGTCGCTACGCTGAGGCATCAGATGAGGCAAATCGGGAGAAAGAACTATCCGTGCTAGCTCAAGGCTGTCAACAAGCGATCGCAGCAGGTTTACGAGTCAACGCCGGCCATGGACTCACCTACTGGAATGTCTACCCCGTGGCTTGCTTGCCAGGGATGGAAGAACTCAATATTGGTCATAGTATTATCTCGCGAGCCGCGCTGGTCGGTCTGGAACGGGCTGTCAGAGAAATGAAACAAGCGATGCGAGGAGAGTTATGATGAGTCACTGATTGCTAGTGATTAGCGATCGGCGATGAAAAACAACTAATAACTTTTTCAGATGCAAACTTACTACTACGTTCTGGCCAGCCAACGCTTTCTCTTAGAAGAAGAACCCCTTGAAGAAGTCCTGCGGGAACGCACTCGGCACTACCACGAGCAGGAAAAAGAAATTGACTTTTGGTTAGTTAAGCAACCTGCCTTCCTGGAAGCCCCCGAAATGGCAAAAGTCAAACAAGAATGCCCCCAACCGTCTGCCGCAGTCGTCTCTACCAACTCTCAGTTCATTACTTGGTTAAAGCTGCGCCTGGAATTTGTTTCAACAGGTGAATTTCAGGCTCCCTCAGCGACTATTCCCGACCCCCTAGCCTCTCTAGCATCAGTTTCGTGACACTCCCGACGCTCATTGCGAAGCAATAGAGCGCGGGCTTCTGGAAATCGCTTTCAATATTTCCTGCTTCAAAGGGTGGTAGCTAGGCATTGCTACCCCCGCCCCTTCCCCTCCACAGGCAATTTCATTGACCGTCTGTCCAACGGCAATAAGACCACGTTTAACTGAACCGCATTCAGGGCAAGAGTGAATTCTTACGCTCAAGTCTTTTTTCACGGATGCTCCACACTCAGGACACTCCTGAGATGTCCGGAAAGCATCAACTTTAGCGTAGTAAACATCTCGTTTCCAACAGACCCAAGGCAAGACTTGATTCACAAACTGCCCCAGTGCGGCATCTAGAGTGTGCTTTCCGAGCATCCCTTTAGCCATCATGCTGGGCGCGGGGCTTATCCACCCCCAAACCCCCTAATGCTAAGCCCATCTTTGAATCCTGAGTCCTCAGCAACGTGCAACGTCAAGAAATCGTAAAACTTGGCGTTCTCCCTTCACACTGAGGACTCAGGACGATATACTCAGCACTCCTTGGCTAATTGTGAGGAGTAGTAGAGTGAAAAAAGCCATCTTCCCCCTACTGAGTTCGGTTCTCTTCGGACTGAGTAGCTTAGTGAGTATTGCTAAGGTTAGCTGGGCAGAATCCGCCGTCCCACCATGTCAACCACCTCAATCGGATGAGTATCTTTTGTTCATCCTCAGCCGATCGCCGGAAAGCCAAAAGCAAATTCAGCGAACCTTACCTGCGGATACTCCTTATACATTTTGTCAGTATTTAGACGATACGGTGACGCGCATCGCAGGCTTCAGACGCATCGAAGATGCCGAGGCTTGGGGCCGTTATGTCCAGGAGATTGTGGGATTATCAGCGTTTGTTGTGCGACCGAAATCGGCGCAGCCGTCTAGCAATTCCCTTGCCTACAATCCTCAAACATTAGGTGAGGGGTACGCGGTATTGGTCGATTACTTTAACCAGCCAGAAGTCGCCGCTCAAGTCCGGCAACTGCTCGGCCGTGATGTGGGCTTAGTGTCCTACGGTCAACGTCCCTACTTACTAGCGATTCACACGACCAGCCAGAGAAAAGCGAATTCAACATTGCGGCAATTAAGCGATCGCGGTTTTTGGAGCATGGTTGTGGATAGCCGCCGAGTTACGCTGCTCAAACCCTCGGTGAGTTTTTAAGCGATCGCCTAGTCCGCCTCGTACTTAAAGTCAAACAACAATGTGCTATGAGTCACAACAATTTTTAGATTTTTTTTATAAACTGAAGGGTAGCAGAACACTCATCGCAGACCAATATGCTCACCGCTTCCAACACCATCATGCAAGAAGAATGGGTGCAACGCTGGCTTGAGAAACTCACTCCAAAACAGCAAGCATTGGTCATTGAGATTTTCGGGGATGACAAAAAGCCTCAGAATCTGACTCCAGCTGCAATTGCTCAAGCAAACGCGGTCACGACTCCTTCCGATCCCATCGTTGCTCGCTGTTCATTCACCGCCGTGCGATCGAACCTCTCTGGATTAATGCGCGAGCGCGAGTTAAGCGCTCTGCTTTCACAGTAGTTCCTATTTACCAGCGTTCCAGTTTTGATGTCTTGGATGTTAGCCTGATGCTCGACCCTCACGCACTCTAAATCTTGATCGAGAGAGGTCAAATCCACTACCCTTTTTGAATCCTCTTTAACACTTCACCCAATGAAATACCCCCGTTTTGAGGCGGGGGTATTTCATTACGCATACTCGTTAATAAGCAGGTGCCGCTAAACAGGAGATGGCAATCCCCAGAAACAACCCGACAATCACCTGAAACGGCGTGTGTCCGAGTAACTCCTTTAGGCGATCCTCATTAAACTCCTTCCCCTCGCTAAATAACTCATCAATAATTTGGTTGAGAATACGAGCTTGTTTACCAGCAGCTTGGCGGACACCAGCGGCATCGTACATGACAATCACCGCAAAAATTGTGGCGATCGCAAATTCAGGAGATGACCATCCTACCGTTTGTCCTACACCCGCTGCCAGGGCGGCGACAAATGCTGAGTGAGCGCTAGGCATGCCGCCCGTAGTCACGAGAGCGCGAAGATTAAATTTGCGATTTTTTGTCAGCTCAACTAGAAGTTTGGAAAGTTGAGCCACTAAACAAGCAATTATCGCAACCAGCAGCACCTGATTGTTTAGGATGTCGCCGAAGTCCTGCATACAGTTTTACGTGAGATTGGAAAGATCGGGATTAGGAATTGATACGAGAGATTGAAGATTGAGTATTAACAATGGAACGAACCGTGAGCGAGCTATCTTGTTTACCGTCTGAGAGTCGGATCGTTGTTAAACGTCATCAGTTACGCCTGAGACTTTGCTTAGTGAGTACGCGTTGTAATAAAATCAGCGATCGCAACGAGCGGTAGGGCTTTCTCGCCATAGGAGTCCAGTTGGGCTTTGGCTGCTTCCACTAGCTCTTGGGCTTTAGCTTTTGAGGCTTCCAGGCCCCAGAGGCTGGGATATGTTGCCTTCTGCGCCACTAGGTCTTTCCCAGCAGTTTTGCCCAGTTCCTCTTGAGTCGCCGTAATATCCAGAATGTCATCAATAATTTGAAAGGCTAAACCAATATTCTGAGCATAGCGAGTCAACCGTTCGATCTCCTCCTGTGTTGCCCCTGCTAGAATTCCGCCACTCACCACGCAAGCTTCCAGCAATGCACCCGTTTTATGGGTGTGGATAAACGTGAGAGTTTCCTCCTGAATATCCGACAGTCCCTCTGATTCGAGATCGACGACTTGACCGCCAACTAACCCTGATGCTCCCACGGCTCGACCCAAACGGGCAATCACCTGCAAAACGAGATGAGCGGGTACGTTCTGAGTTTGAGTGGCGACATGCTCAAAGGCATAAGCCAGTAATCCATCTCCAGCCAGGATAGCAATGTCTTCACCATAAATCTTATGGTTAGTCAGCTTGCCCCGGCGATAGTCATCATTATCCATGGCCGGGAGGTCGTCATGAATCAATGACATCGTGTGAATCATTTCCAGAGCGCAGGCTGTTGGCATTGCCATTTCAATGGTGCCGCCAACGAGTTCGCAGGTGGCGAGGCAAAGAATCGGACGTAGGCGCTTACCCCCAGCGAGGAGAGAATAGCGCATTGATTCGTAAATCGTTTCCGGATAAATCAGCGGCAGGGAACGATCTAGAGCAGCCTCCACTTGCACAGCACGCTGCTTTAAATACGTCGATAAGTCAAAAGTTGGGGATTCTTCTCTGGGGGCAGTTCGCCCATCCGTTGCTACCATGCCTTAGGTCCTTCGATAATTTTGTGACTGCCCTAACAATTCTACGAGCGTTGTGGTCTTTATAGAAACGCCTTCTGGACCACGCAATTAAGCTGTTAGAGTATCAAGTATGGGTTCTCGTATAGCTGAGTACCGTGTTTTGTAAGAGCATTGTGATGGTCATCGGTCCCACCCCACCGGGTACAGGCGTGATGTATTGTGCGACTTCCCGCACCGACTCGAATTGAACATCGCCGGTTAGACGCGCCTTCCCACTCTCGTCTGTGATGCGAGTTGTACCCACATCAATCACGACGGCTTTGGGCTTGACCATATTCGCGGTAATCAAACCAGGACGTCCGACTGCTGCAATCAGAATGTCAGCACTGCGGGTGAGTTCGTCGAGATTTTGCGATCGCGAATGAGCAATCGTCACTGTTGCGTCTGCTTCCAACAGCATTAGCGATAGAGGCTTTCCCACCAAACTACTGCGTCCGACAACCACCGCCTGTTTGCCTTTGAGGTCGATTTGGTATTCTCGCAGCAGACGCATCACCCCGGCTGGAGTGCAGCTTCGCAAACCGGCTTCTCCTCGCACTAGATGCCCTAGATTAAGTGGATGCAGCCCATCGACATCTTTATCCGGATGAATTTGGTGAAGTAATGAAACAGAGTTCAAGTGCTCTGGTAAAGGGAGTTGCACTAGAATTCCATCGACTCGCTCATCGTCATTGAGAGCTTGAATCGTTTTTTCTAGCTCGGCTTGGGAGGTATCAGCTGGGAAATGACGACCGAAAGACGCAATTCCCACTTTGGCACAGGCACGCTCTTTACCGCTGACATAAGCAACACTGGCGGGGTTATCTCCCACCATCAACACGGCTAATCCTGGAGGGCGTCCATAGAGGGGAAGCAGCTGAGCGATTTGTTCTTTCAGCTGGGTCTGAATTCGTTGAGCGAGAGCTTTACCATCTAGTAAGTAGGCGTAGGTTGAGTCCATTGCAGTTGTAGGAGCGTTTACTTAAATGCTGTGTCTGTAGCTTATTACTGACAATTCGCTAGACCCTAGACCATAACAGTTTCGCAGATTTTGCTCATCGCTAAAAAACGATTGACAAAAAACTATGAAGCATAAGCGAGGATGAAGCATGAACGGCTGCCAAGAAACTAAAGCGATGCTGGGAGAATCGATCGACCCAGAAAACTCCATCCAAATTGGAGCACAAGCGCGACCCATTCTACGTCATATTTTCCGTCCCGCGATCGGGGAATGGCAATTGTCCAAACTGCTCTACCTTTTACCGATTTGCTGTTTGCTGATTGGAGGAGGGCTGGTTAGTTGTAGCTTGCTCCCATTGAGCGGGAATGTCATGAAAATCGGCGATCTTCAAAAACGGCAAAAAACTGAGGATAGAGTTTACCTTCAAGGTCAGGTGACGAATCGAGCTCCCTTTCTCACCAATGGGGCTTATAGGCTTCAGGATTCTAGCGGCGCAATTTGGGTTATCGCTGACCAAAACCTTCCTAATGTGGGTGATGAAGTGACCATTGAAGGTCAGTTGCACTATCAAAGCATCCCGATTGGTGGACAAGATTTGGGTGAAGTCTATGTTTTGGAGCAAAAGCAGATTGGACGTAAGGCAGGACAAGTGTCTCAACCTGTATCGTCTCAAGGGAGTCCCAACTTATGAATAGTAATCCGGTGGAAGTGGCGATCGCGATTCTTCATACCTCAGATCGGTTTCTCATGCAGCTACGGGATAATATTCCGGGGATTATTTACCCCGGTTGTTGGGGCTTCTTTGGCGGTCATCTCGATCCGGGCGAGACACCAGAAGCAGCCGTCAAACGAGAGCTCTTGGAAGAAATTGGCTATGCGCCACCAGTAGTCTTTAAGTTTGGCTGTTACTCCGATCCTCAAGTGGTTCGCCATGTTTTCCACGCTCCTTTGACGGTAGAACTGAGTCAACTGGTACTTAACGAAGGATGGGATATGGGTCTTTTGACCTCTGAGGAGATTAGAGCGGGGAGTTGCTATTCTCAAAAGGCAGAGCAGGTG
>DATNPC010000674.1:0-2861 GCA_036703375.1 Allocoleopsis sp. | reverse complement strand
CAGCGTTCCAAGACCTAGTGGCAGACATGGTGAACCCACTGCCTAACGAGGCAGAGTGCCGGGAAATATTAAATCAGCGATTGAACGAACTCAAAAGAACAGCAGCCGCTCAAAATGTTGATTTCAAAGTCGAAATCAGCGACAACGATAGCGATCGCATCGTGCGGGCGCTCCTGGGCATGACACCAGAAGCAGTAGACGACGTGATTCAACTGTGTGGCATCGAGCAACGGCAAATCAACGGCAAAACTGCCGATGTCATCACCCGAATCAAGAAGGAAAAATTGGCAGTCAGGGGCATCGAATTTGCCGAAGAACCAGATGTAGAAGTTCAGGGAATGCCATTCTTTAGCAACTGGGTAGCTGGTGTTACGCCGTTGCTCGAACCGCAGGCACAGAAAGAGTGGAACCTGCCGTTCCCTCGCGGCGTGATGATCCTGGGGGTAGGAGGAACTGGAAAGTCCCTGGCGGTAAAATGCTTGGCACGCACCTGGGGTCTGCCAACCATTGTCCTAGACTTTGGGATGCTCATGGGCAGCAAGTTGGGCGAATCGGAGCAAAAGCTCAAAGAGGCGTTAAAGACCGCAGAGGCTATGGCTCCGTGCATACTCTGGGCCGACGAGTTCGATAAAGCTATGACAGGAAACTCATCATCAGAATCAGATGGCGGAACTTCCGCACGAATGTTGGGATATTTCCTCCGGTGGCTAATCGAGTCCAAATCACAGGTATTTGTCGCCGCCACAGCTAACCGCCCGTGGGGATTCAAGCCAGAATTATTGAGGCGCTTCCAGATGGTCTACGTCGATTTGCCTAATAAAAATGCCAGAAATCAGATCTGGAAAGTCCAGTTGGGCAAATATAAAGTCAAGTTGTCAGACCAGGAAATCGCTACCTTGGCGGCTGAATCCGATGGATACACCGGAGACGAAATCGGCAAAGTTGCAAACCAGTGTGCGGCGGTTGCCTACGGGCAACGGCGACCGGGACAAGTATCAGTTGCAGAACTACTCAACCAACTGCGATCGAAACAGCCGCAGTTTGCAGGAAACGCAGAGCTGAAAGAACTAAGAGATTGGACAAGAGCCGGAGGAGCCATGTTTGCTGCACCAGACCCAGCCACAGAAAGGACTAGCATCTCATCTTGGAGCGGGGAAAGAAATGTCAACTTCTCAAACTTCACTGAATTTGGGGAAACCGAAATAAGCTAGCATCCCCTGCTCATACTTCCACTCAAAGGTAGAGACTAATCTCGTTCTAGTCTCTACCTGTTGTTCTCTACTCTATTACTCGCACTCTTACACGATATGGCAAGCCAAACTGTAGACAAAAGCCAAAGCCTAAGAACAGTAAAATTAATCAACGTAAACGGGCAAAACAACAACAACAAGTATTGGTGCTGCTGGATGCTCCCCGACTGGAATTTATATGCAGAATACGGAAGAGTTGGAGCAAAGACACCAGGAACTCACACGTATCCAAACAGCTCACAGCGGGAAGCCGAGGCAAAGCTGAATTCGCTGATGAGGGACAAGTTCAAAAAAGGCTACGTCGAAGCTTCAATAGAAGATGAAGGTGAAGAGAAGCTAGATTGGAACGTGTTGGGAAGCAATGCCGCCACAATCGAGCAAGCCATTGAAAGACTCGATTCAATAGGAAGACAAATTTTTCCCCGCAGTCAGATCAATTTCAACAAGGGAAAAGGACGCTTTGAAAGCAGTCTAGGCATAGTATCGGCGGCAACAATAGAAAAAGCCAGAAGCGCTCTATCTAATGTAGAAAGAGCAATCAGGAACCCTCAGTCTAGCCAATTTGCTGAAGCGGCTGAAAATTATCTAAAGATAGTTCAAGTCCCTACAGGGATGAAACTGAACCTTGTCGAACTACTAGGAAATCGCACAAAAATCAGACAGCAAAAACAAGTTCTTGATTTGCTATCAGAAGGTATAAAACTAATTGCCTCAACTCGCCAACAAATCTTAGATTTGGCGGCAGAACTAGAAGGCAACGGACGTTCGAGCTGGATGCGTTGGGGCGAAGCCGAAACCACAGATACAACCCACGAAGATTCTACAAACTTAGAAGGTGAGCGATCGCGGTTTATATCCTGGTCGTAATCACCTAGATCGCAAGACCCCGAAATCGCTTCAATCAATAAGGCACCTGGGAAACATTTATTACCTGTGTGCCTTATTTTATTGGGAATTTAAACATGCGAAAAAGTGAGAAATGAACGTCAACACTAACATCAGCAAGTTAGAGGCAGAAGACCAGCCAGAAGAGCTGATGGACTGGAGTGAACTTGGAGAACACAGCTACCAAATTGAAAGGAGGATAAAGCTGCTTGACACAATTGAACTAGAAACTAGAGCCTACTTCCAGATTAGATTTGATAAATCAAAAGGCGCATTCTTTAACAGTTCAGGCGATCGCATCTCCATGAACTTCGTCATCAACGCGCAAGCTGCTCTGTTGGAGGTGGAACAAAATCTAGGAAAACCAGACCAAATTGAACCGTTGATCAGAAAATATATCCAAGAGCTTAACAACCCAAACAGGAAAAAAGCCAGAGCGTATGTATCGTTGAAAAGTAAAAAGTCTGTTCGCCAGGAAAAGGACGCTCTAAATAAGCTCGCTGAAGGGTTGGAACTGCTTTCAATCATACGCCAAGAAATTAGCATTTACCTTAATGGCATGAGCCTGAGCGCTCGTTCAATGTGGATGGACTGGGGGAACGAAAACGAGGAACTATCATCAACGAACCATTCAACTTCACAGATCGAGGGTGATAGTGCAAGCGTTGCGCCGCTCTCCGGCACAGACCGAGCGCGTTTCGTGAGTTTTACCTAAATCAAAACTTA
>DATNPC010000673.1:0-6714 GCA_036703375.1 Allocoleopsis sp. | reverse complement strand
GTTCTGAGGAAATTATTAACTAAAACGAAAATACTCAGTTAGTTTCTCAGTTTCTCAAGGGATATCGTACTCTTAGCGAATGCGATCGCATAGAGCAGTTATAGCAGCTGCCAAGGAGACTCCTGACTCTCGCCCAATACGGAAACCTTAACCCGTCAATCTTTTCCCTCAGCCTTCTGTCCCGTGCCTTTTGCCATAAAAAGTCGTAGGGTGAGTTAGGCACAGCCGTAACCCACCCAATCGTATTAATAAGATGTTTGAAAAGTTGCTACTTCTAGCTCAGGCTAACTATAGGTTGTACCATTCGGCATGATGGTCTCTTCTAAAGAGGCTTCTTTCAAATTGGCTTCGTTCAGATTAGCTCCTATCAAGTTAGCTCCATTCAAGTTAGCGCCGCTCAGATTAGCTTTCGTGAGATAGCTCAACAGTAAACCCGCCCGTAAAAGATTAGCCTGGCTGAGGTTGGCATTCCGTAAGTCAGCTTCCAGCAGATTAGCACCCGCTAAGTTAGCCTTTGATAAATTAGCTTTTTGTAAGTTTGTTTTACTCAGATTAGCTCCTCGTAAGTTAGCTTTTTTCAAGACCAGTCCGGTCAAGCTCGCCATACTGAGATTTGCGCCTTGCAAGTCAGCTTCGCTCAGGTCAGCGCTGCTGAGATTTGCCTGACTCAAATCTGCTCCTCGCAAGTCAGCGCCGCTCAAATTCGCACCTCTCAAATCCGCTCCTTTGAGGTCAGCTTCACTCAAATCCGCTCCTTCGAGATTAGCCCCGCGCAAATTTACTCGATGCAGATAAGCTCGAACCAAGGTTGCACTGCTCAAGTTTGCTCCGCTCAAATCAGCCTCGCTGAGAATCGCTCGACTGAGCGTTGCCTTTCTCAAATCAGCCTCTGTGAGAATGGCTCGACTTAAGGTTGCCCCTGTCAAGTTGGCTTTTGTAAGTTTTGTTCCTTTGACTAAAGCACCAATCAAGCTGGTACCAATCAAGGTCGCAAGCTTCATATCTGCCCCCGATAGAATAGCTCCACTCAGGATGGCTCCACTCAAATCCGCCTCACATAAGTTTGCTTTGGTTAGGTCAGCGCGTGAGAGTACTGTCTCAATGAGTTGAGTATTTTTGAGCGTTGCTTCTTTCAACTCTGCATTGCTCAAATTCGCTCGGATCAGTTTAGCTTTTGTTAAATTTGCTTCGTTAAGATGAGCAGCACTTAAGTTGATTCGATTCAGGTTGTGTCCGCTTAAATCGACTCCATTTAAATTGGCACCGGGGAAATTCTGTTCTCCTGTTTCATGCCGGTTTAAAAGAGTTGCTTCGCTTGAAAATTCACTTGCTTTCATAAAATTTTGCCTGATTTTACTTGCTGTTAATCAGCTCCAGGCTCGCCATGATTTTCTTGTTCAAGAAAGTTCATGTGGCAGGGGTTAACTAATAACTCCTTGGAACTTAATTACGGGTGGTCAATCCTTTGGGAATTTGGAAAGAGAGTTGCAGTGAGTCAGAGTCTAGTTGCGGCTGCTTGTGCAATACAACAATTAACAATTAGCTTTGACTAACCAGCAGGTACAGTGAAAAGGCTTTTAGATCGCTGATGGAACGAGAAGGAAACGGGTAGTATATGCTCCCTAAAATGAGAGCTAAGGCTCTAGGCTTTTACCAAGCCCTGACCTATACGATTGCATGAATCAATATGAAAGTAAAACTTCATAACCTTCGCTGAGGACGAAGTAATGATTAGCTCTTACCTCACTCAGAACTCAAAAAGAAAAAGAGTCCCTAGTGAGGCCGTCTCCTAAACAAACATCAATGAGTTATCTCAAGACTGAGCTATCAAATAGAGCCGCAATTAACGACAACTTGATTTGGCGCTACCATTCATGATGTCCATGAACTGGAGTGAAACGAAGAAAGCCGTTGATGGGCTACTCAGTCTACGTCACCTCCCCTGACACTCTGCACTACTTGGGTAAAACCGAATTTAGCGATCGCTCCCAATCGATTGCTGAACTCGCCAAATTCTTCATGTCACAACCGCTACAAAAAGCCTTCCCAGTTAGCCTGCTGAACATTCCAGCCAGGTCTTGGCATCAAACTGGAAAAGTCTCTTGTGTTACATGCCCCGGTGGACTTTACTGCTGCTCCCAAGTCTTGGCTCGGCGTCATACAGTTTGATTACAGGATTACGTCCTTGTAGCTAGCGCGTCTAAACAACTTATTCTTTAAAGATACTGGTTGCATGTCAAACCTTGCAACATGTAGTTACTATTTTCAACGTTTTGTGGTAAGAAAACCGGGCAATAATCCACCTCGACCCTGTTCGCTGATGACCAGTGGCTGTTTGGTGCATGCGGCTTTGAGCAAAACAGCGATCGCCACAGCGAGCAGCTCAGGACTTACGCACGAACGCCATCTGTAGGGGCAATCCCCCCGTGGTTGCCCCGTTTTTACGCAAGATGTAGAGACAATGCGTAAGTCCTAAGCTGTTGGTTTATGATTGGCACGATGTTCTCAAGTTGCCTCGACAACACGGGTTCGAGTCGTATTGACTAGATATCGACGATCTGCATGGGACGATTGAGCCAAGTAGCGATCGATTTTATCCCTCTTACTCAAGTTAATACCGACATCGCTTATATCGCCGTTTAACCGGCAAATTGGCACGTTGAATTTTTCCAGCTTCAGCCTATCAATGGTGGGTTTGAACTCCAAGAACTGAAGACTGTTTGTAGCTGCCAAATTTGGACAATTAAGCAAGTATGCCCTTTGTCAAGTGTTCGCAGACGGAGAAAACGACAACTGGCTATGACTTGTGGATTTTCCGGCCTTTAGATATTACCCGACTGTGCTGGAGCAGGTAGTCTACATCACAAATAACTATCAAAGAAACATGGTAGTATTAGAATTTAAATCCCAAGCTTAACGTTGATGTAGGCTTTTCAGTTTTAATGATAGTTAAAAGCCTGCCTATAGACAGATGACAAAAATAAATCATCCAGAACCTAAGACCTTAATAGCAAAACTCGACCCAAAAACATTTGGTCATTGGGCTTATCTGGCAACTGAAAAACACTTCCAAAAGATACTTAAGCACGAAACCGAAGTTCTTAAAGACAAAGACCCAGAAGAATTACATCAGATGCGCGTGGGCATGCGGCGTCTGCGGACAGCTGTTACTGGCTTTGCTCCTGCTCTCTCCCTGCCGAATGCAGCTCAGGAAAAAAATATTGCTAAAGTTGCCCGGATACTTGGAGAACTGAGAGATATAGATGTTCTGAAAGATACCCTAGAAACTCAGTATCTTCCAACACTACCAAGCCAAGAACAGGATATCCTCAAGAAAGTTTTGGCAACTTTAAAAAAGCAACGTCAAAAGTCACTCGAACAGGTTCAGGCAACGCTCAATCAACAGCGATATCAAGAACTAAAACAAGCGTTTCAAAACTGGCTTAACCGACCGAGTTACGGAGAATTTGCAGAATTTCCGATTGCCGAAATCTTGCCAGATTTGTTACTGCCCTCCATCAGTCAACTGTTTCTTCATTCAGCTTGGTTAGTAGGGGTTAAACTCGATGCGGGAGACATTGGTGTTCCCAGTGAATTGAATAAAGAGATTGTAGAACAGCTTTTAAATGTTCACGGAGACACTCTACATAGCCTACGCAAACAAGCTAAACGAGTGCGCTATCAGATGGAGCTATTTACTGACTTTTATGGCTCTACTTATAAAGGTTATTTGAAAGATATTAAGGAAATTCAGCGTGTCCTAGGCGAAATTCAAGACAGTGTTGTTTTGGCAGCGTTCCTCTCGGAAACGTTGGGTTCAGGAAGTGCTGAGCAAATGCCAATGCTCAATGCTCAGTTGACTCAATCGCGTTATCAGGCATGGCAGGAGTGGCGAGGGTTGCAGCAACGATATCTTAGTGCCGCAGCCCGTAAAGATTTTCATCAGACTTTATTAGAACCTGTCTTAGAACCAATCAGCGAGCCAACGGTTTTGGCGGCACAACGAATCGTTTAATCTCCCGATTACCGAGCCTTTACCTGCGTAAATTATAGTGGGGCTGGCAAATTAAGCCGGTAAAGTAAGCACGGAACGTTCTCATGCCCCAAGCTTCCACAGCAATTCTTGAAAGCGATCGGTACGAACTCAGGGAAGGGCGGCGATTGCATTTTTATGCCAAAGGAGAGGAGATTCCTCTAGTTTCCCAAGGCATTTGGCAAGTTTGCCAGGGTTTAGTACAGCTCAGTACGCTTTGCCAGAATGGTGAAGAGGTGTGGCTGGGTTGGGCTGAACCCTCGGCCTTCTTCGGTCAATGGTTTTCCCTCTTGCAGACTTATAGTGCGATCGCATTATCTGATGTTCATCTCACTTGGTTTTCCCTCGCGGAAATCAACTCTTCCCCGCGTTTAGCGCAAATCATCTTACCGCAGATGGTGCGCCGGATGCGTCAAGCAGAAGCTTTGCTGGCAATATCGGGGCAACGGCGAGTCGAGGATCGATTGCAACAATTACTTGTATTAATGAAACGGGAAATCGGTCAACCGATGCCGAACGGGACTCGTTTAGCTGTACGTCTCACTCATCAGAACTTGGCGAATGCAATTGGCACCACGCGAGTGACGGTCACGCGGCTTCTGAGTAAACTGAAACAGGAAGGCGCGATTACCTTCGATCGCGATCGTCACATCATCCTAAACAATGACAGTTTTAAAAATGTTGCCGATTGGTAAGATGAATTTGGCCAATTTTCCTTTAGAATAACAGCTTCACACATCAGTATTGGTGAGTTGCATTCTTCAGGAGTAAGGCTCTGTCTCTTGACGTTATTTCAATCCCTCCAGCGACAGATCGGCCGCCTACCGGGCTGATCGTCACTTTGCATGGCTGGGGTGCTAATGCCCAAGATGTTGCATCCCTAGTCCCGTTGTTGAATCTTTCCAATTATCAATTTCTTCTCCCAAATGCTCCGTTTCCTCATCCTCAGGTCATGGGTGGTAGGATGTGGTACGACTTAGCTAGAGAAGACTATAGGGGATTAGCAACGAGTCAGGAAGTGCTAACCGAGTGGCTTTTGTCTTTAGAAAGTACTACAGGGATTCCCCTTTCATCCACAATTTTGAGTGGCTTTTCTCAGGGTGGAGCCATGACTCTGGATGTAGGGTTAAATTTACCGCTAGCTGGCTTAGTTTCTATGAGCGGCTACTTGCATCGAACACCTCAAGAGGTAGAACCCCCCTTGCCGTCAGTCCTCATCGTACATGGTCGGCATGACAATGTTGTACCCTTGAGTGCAGCTCAGAAAGTCAGGGATTATTTACTCGCGCTGGGAGCTCCAATGCAGTACAAAGAATTGGACATGGGACACGAAATCTCACAAGAAGTTTTAGACCTATTTAGGGAGTTTATTGTCGTGAACACCTAAAATTTCCCGACCTGATTACTTCCCTCAGCTCCACCCACTAGTTAAAAACTTCACAGCGACTTTACATAACACTTCGTATCCTTGAAAGCAACTCCTGTCACATAGCGACGATAATAGAAGAGCGGCAGTTAGATTGGTATCGATCTAGCTCTACCGCGATGAAGACGAATGCTAATCAAGGGAGACGTGAGCAATGGCAACTTTAACCATTTCCCGGCGCGACCTTTCTAATCTCACGGCAGATGATGTTGCAGAACTAGCTGGGCGTCTAGAACGGGATGATTACACTAATGCGTTTGAAGGGCTGGATGATTGGCATTTGCTCCGAGCACTAGCCTTTCAGCGCCCAGAGTTGACAGAACCCTATATTTACTTGCTAGACCTAGAAAGCTACGACGAAGCCTAGACAATTGTAGGTTTTGGGTTTGAGATGAGGTTGGTAGGTCAGACGATACCGAATACGTAGATGGCTGAAATTGACGAAAAACTCTCTCATCCAACCTCTCAAATCCAACAGTCCAGATTAGAGGGAAGGCGAGTCCTCATGGGTGTAGGCGGCGGCATTGCCGCCTATAAGGTTTGTGAGGTAATTTCTACTCTCTTTAAAGCTGGAGTTCAAATCAAAGCCATTCTCACTCAATCGGCTCAAGAATTTATCACACCTTTAACCATCGCCACGCTCTCCCGGCATCCAGCTCATACCGATCGCGTATTCTGGGAACCCATTCATCACCGTCCCCTACATATCGAACTGGGAGAATGGGCGGACGTTTTTGTTTTAGCGCCCTTGACAGCGAACACATTAGGAAAGTTAGCCCATGGCTTGGCAGATAACTTGTTGACGAATACGGTGCTAGCGTCCCGTTGCCCAGTGTTATTGGCACCAGCGATGAATACTGATATGTGGGAACAGCAGTCCGTGCAGCGAAATTGGCAGCAACTATTGACGGACTCCAGATATCATAGCGTTGGGCCTGATGCTGGACTGTTAGCATGCGATCGCGTTGGTTCCGGACGCATGGCAGAACCGTCTGAGATACTGAGTGCGATTGAATCTCTGTTGCATACTGGCGGTAAGCGAGATTTAGTCGGCAAGCGAGTTTTAATCAGTACGGGAGGAACGCGAGAACACCTCGATCCGGTGCGCTTTATTGGCAATCCCTCAACTGGCAAGATGGGGCTGGCATTGGCACAAGCGGCATTGCATCGAGGGGCAACGGTAACGTTGGTTCACGCACCCGCAACTTGGCCGGTGCCACTGGGTATTCAGGCAATTCCAGTTGTGAGTGCGGAT
>DATNPC010000672.1:0-10643 GCA_036703375.1 Allocoleopsis sp. | reverse complement strand
TAATGTTCAACACGTTCGAGGTCTTCTTCCAATAGCGTTTCAGATTGCACGAAATCTCGCATCGGTCGGTAATGGGCTGGTAAACTCGACTCCCCAAAGTCATGGCACAGGTGTTGCACAAACATCTGTTCTACCGACCATTGATGCGCGAGTCGCACTAAATCGGGAAGTTCGTGTAAATTTTGCCGCATTACGACCATTACGAGGTTAAGATGCGGGTGCATACTCCCCAGTCGTCGCCGCGCCTCTAACACTAATTCCAGATTGCGTACTACTTGCTCGAAACGCGACCCGACGCGAATGCGATCGTAGGTTTGTGCGGTTGCTCCATCAATTGAAACATGAAGGCGCTCTAAACCACTAGTGACGCATTGTTCGGCGCGTTTTTGATTTAACAGTGTCAGGTTAGAGTTCGTTGTAACCCGGATACCTTTTTTGGTCGCATATTCCACCATCTCGAAAAAACGGGGATGCATCATCGGTTCTCCCAATCCCTGAAGATGCAGCGTTTCTAGTGTGACGAATTCATCGACGATGCGAGTAAATGTCTCGAATTTCATGAAGGCAGGTGGACCATAGGGAGGGCCATCTTGACGGAATTGGATCGAACACATTTGGCAACGGAGATTGCACTGTCCAACGGGTTCGATTTGGACGTAGGTGGGGAGTTTCATGATTAGTGAGAATGGGGAATGGGGAACGGGGAATTAATGATTTAGCGACAAAACTACAGAAAAAATACGCGAAACTTGAAGGCACCAAAGAGACGCCAGAACAGCGAAAGAGGTGGAATTAAAACAGAGGTGACAATCATCTCAGCGATGTGTTCGGGTGCATGGGAGGTTTGCTGCAATCGCTGCCAACAAAAACGCCCAGTTAATACTATCCACACACCCATAGCGGCAAGGGCAAAATACGGGTGTTCGCTCAATTCACCCCATAGCGCTAAAGCAACTGCGGTAACAATCCAGTAGTAGTGCCAAGGCGTTACTGGCTGAAGCTTCTCTCGATACAAAACTGGATGCTTTTTATACAGCAATGCGTTGAACATCCCCTTGCGCTGCTGACTCAAACTCACACCCCAAGGTGCTTTCCGGATAGGGTGAACGACAACGGCATCGGGTGCATGGGCAAACTGACTACCTCGTTCTAGTAGGGTAAAAAACACATCGCTATCCTCGCGCCAAGCTGCTGTAAAGCGTTCGTCAAAACCACCAATAGATGCGATCGCATTTCGTCGATAAAAGCAGTTTGCCGTAACAAATTCTCCCAACCCCAATCGAGCGGCATTGAGTTCATAATCAGTAGGGATATCGGGTAAAGGCACAAGTGTTCGCCCCCAAACTCCCGCCACTCCATCGGCAAAAGCACTCACTCCTGCTTTTAACCAATTGCGATCGGGGATACAATCATCATCGGTAAACGCGATAATCTCACCGCAAGCCGCACGCCAACCAACATTTCGTGCTGCCGCAGGCCCGTGTCCTCCGGTTACTGGAACATAGCGGAACACAGGAGAGGGAGAAGGCGCAAGAGAAGTAAGGGCAGAAGTTACCAGTGAATTCTCTCGAACACCTCTGTACTTCTGCTCTTGGTCAACAGTTACCGGAATCTCTGTAGAGAGCCAATTTTCGACCAGCCGCTTCGTTTCTTCACTAGCTGCATCATCAGCAATAATCACTTCGTAAGCCATTGGATCGAACTCTTGCTGACTCAGTGCCGTTAAACATCGACTTAATAATTCAGGGCGCTTAAAGGTTGGTACCACAACCGAAACACGAATCATTTGGGGAATGGGAAATGGGGGATTGGGCATGGAAAATAGGTTTTATGACTACTACCTATTACTGTTGCTTTTTTAGGCTTTTTCTAATAGGAATGAGCCAATAACTAGAGCATCCAGCGGTGATGTCCAAAAACACTCGATCGCATCTCGTGGCGAACACACGATCGGTTCTCCTCTTGTATTAAACGAAGTATTTACCAGCACGGGTACACCAGTCCAAGCTTGAAACGCTTTAATCAAGTCATAATAAAGAGGATTTTGTTTACGGTTAATCGTCTGAATTCTTGCCGTACCATCGACGTGTCGGACTGCTGGGATTTTGTCAGCTTTGGTAGGCAGAACATCGTATACAAACAGCATGAATGGTGAAACACCTGCATTAGCAAACCAATTCGCTGCTTCTTCTTCTAAAACGACAGGTGCAACAGGTCGAAAGTCTTCTCGATCTTTGATTTCATTCAACCGTACTTGCATAGAAGCGTGAATTGGTGACGCTAAGATGGAACGTCCTCCTAATGCTCTCGGCCCAAATTCCATGCGACCTTGAAACCAGCCGATGACTTTATCTTGAGCCAGAATATCGGCAGTCTCTTCAGCAATATTGGTCAAGCGACGGTAGGGCAGTTTTGACCAGTTCAGGAATTCTTCAATCTCTTCGTCACTATAGCTAGGCCCAAGAAAGGCGTGTTCCATCGGATAACACGTTTTAGCCGTCAAATGTTCAGCCTTGTTTTGACGTTCTTGCGCGTCAATCCAAAGAGCGGCACCTAAGGCAGTTCCGGCATCTCCGGCGGCAGGTTGCACCCAAATGTTTTTAAATGGCCCTTTGTCTCGCAATCGCGCATTCATCACGCAGTTGAGAGCTACACCTCCCGCCAGACAAAGGTTATCGGCTCCGGTGGTGTTGTGCAGCCAGTTTGCGATCGCAAGTACCGTTTCTTCAAGTACCAGTTGCAATGAGTGGGCAATGTCGTAGTGACGCGGCTCTAAGGCTTCTCCCTTACAACGCGGCAACCCAAAACGCTCTTTCAGTTGCGGGGGTTGGATGGTATATTGACCATTCTCCTGAAGCTGAATCATTTCCCGGAAATCTTCAACATAGTGAGGTTTGCCAAAGGATGCCAGCGCCATCACTTTGTACTCATCCGAGGAATGTAGAAATCCCAAATACTCGGTGACTTGTTCGTAGAGAATGCCGAGGTGCATTGACAATTGAGGACAAAAACAAGGGGTCCCAAGCTGCTTCCCATTCAGCAGGTATGGGGTGAGCGCTGGGTTCTAGCGGCAGCGGAATGGTTGCCTCGTGGCTGTATTTCCCTAATAGTTGAAACGGGTCATAGGAGTAAGCAATATGCTTGACATCAACCAGATTAATATCGGCTTCCTTCAGGCAATAGGCGATCGCATGAAAGGGCAATTCATAGGTTGAAAACGGAATCGGACGCTTGGCGTGTTTGACATGCGTAAAGCGTTCTTCCTCAGCCGCAGCGATGATTTGTCCATCCTTCACGAGACAGGCGGCTGAGTCATGATAAACCGCATTAATTCCAAGAGTGTACATTCACAAGCCTCCAGTAGGAGCTTTTTTGCATAACTAAATTTTTGAATTCTTGTGGGATGGGCATCTTACCCGCCCCTAAAATGCAACTTGAAGGCGCGACAGCTTAGGAGAGTGTTTAAGTCAGTGAATTGCAAGACACCACGGTATAGCAATTGTGGAACTTGAACGACTGATTAACCATCTGCCCGTAGATGGAGGATTTTAAAGAAATTCCCAAGATATTGGGTAATTACTGCTAGTTATTTCCCTTTCACATTGACTTCTTTACTCCCTCAAACTCCCCTACGTCTTCACGAGATAAGCACTCTGGAGACTACCCGCCCCACGAACACTTCCCCTCTTCGCGTCATCGCTTACACTGATGTTGCTGCCATTGGAGGGGCTGAAATCAGCCTCAGTCACCTCGTTGCTGCTGTGTCGGATAACATTGATGTAACAGTGGTCGGTATCTCCGAAGACGTTGTGAATGCGATCGCGTCCGGACGCCCGCAAGCGGCACGAGTCGTGCTACCGGAAAAAGGGTTACAATCTGCGATCGCGCATTGGAGTACATTCCGTCGTTTGTTTCCCGATGTCATCCACTTCAACCTGTGTGCGCCTTGGGCGTGTGCGATCCCGCTGATGACAGCACTGACACTTCCAGATATTCGTATGGTCTGCGTCGAGCAACTGCCGCTACGCACGACAGATGCACTCCAACTGTGGCGGACTCGGATGTTGTCGCTGCGGATTGATGCCCATGTCGCCGTGGGTGAAGCCAGCGCACGGCGGATGGAGGACTTTTATGCACTAGGCCGGGGGAGTGTTATTTCCATTCCGAACTGCGTCCCCGATCTTGCAGGCGAACCCCAACCCCCTCCTGCACGACCGAATGGACAAATGGTAGTTGGCAGTGTTGGGCGGCTCGATCTGATGAAAGGTCATGATGTTTTGTTAAATGCGATCGCGCAAGTCGAGGGTGTACGAGTTGTGATTCTGGGTGAGGGTAGCCAACGCGACGCACTGGAAAAGCTGGCGGCTGAACTAGGAGTCAGCGATCGCGTTGAGTTGCGAGGATGGGTGGACAAGCCCCGCGAGTACTTGCCAGAGTTTGACGTTATCGCCATGCCTTCGCGATCGGAGGGCTTTCCGTTAGCAATCGTAGAGGCAATGCTAGCGGCGCGTCCTGTAGTTGCTACTCGTGTCGGTAGTGTTGCCGAAGCTGTTCTCGATGGTGAGACAGGATTTCTCATTGACAAAGATGATGTTGCTGGACTGGCTACAGCACTGTGCCGCTTACGGGACAACCCAGAATTGCGAATTCGCCTCGGACATCGCGGTCGAGAAGTAGCCGTTTCCCGTTTTACAGTTGAGCATATGGCTAAGAACTACGAACGGTTGTGGCATGAGGTCGTCACGGCACCACCAACTCCTCGACTGCGCGTTCCGCGTCCGCGCGATTGAGTTAGGTAATGAGTCCGAGCGCGAGACTTTTCTTAATGGGCTATCGCCCATCGAAAGCGGAACTATTCAATCGATAAAGGTAGATAAACTAAACTATTTAAGGCTTATTTGTTGAGGTATATTCACGAAATTTAGTTTTGTAACTTATAAAGTTTAATTAGTGACTTTGCAACAAAATTTTAGTTAGGATAAATAATAAAAGAAGCTGGTTAATTCTATAAAAAATAGCCGAGTAGGAGGAAGCCCGCTCCATCGATCGCGTTCAATCAGTGACCAGGGAAAGTGCGGGGGGTGAACCGTGATGGGAGGGTGCAGCGGGTGCGCTTATCGCGCGACAACATGTTGCTCTTCTGCGAACAGGGGATTAAGAGTTCTCGCGTCCAAGTACACAGCGACAAACTGGTCAAGAGTTCGCGATCGCACGATTGAGAAGTATAGGTTTTAGCTGATGCGATCGCAAATCGGGTCATTGAATCGAGTCGAGCTAACCTTCTCTTCCCCGATCGTGGACTGGACAAATCGACACTGAGGAGTCGGGGAAGCAAGATTTTCATCGCAACGCTTGTGGGTGAAGTACGAGGGCGGCTATCGAGGGCAACGATTTTCATCCTTCACTGGTGCTTTGGTTTATGGGAACCCGCTTGGGAGGAGAGACTCATGGATAGCAGATTGCAGAGTAATATCCGAGAGAAGCTAGTCTCGATCGCAACAGACTCAGTCAGGCTGGACGGGAAACTGAGTATACCCGAAAGGGTAGAGGGCATTGTTCTGTTTGCACCGGGCAACAACAGCAGCCGAGAGCGTTGCCGCAATCGCTTTATTGCCCAAGTCCTGCGGAAAGCGAGAATGGCAACTCTTTTGATTGACCTTCTGACGGTAGAGGAGGAGGCAATTAACCTGCGGACGAGAGGTTACTTCCACTTTAATGTGGGTCTACTCGCCAAGCGCCTGGTTGGCGTAACAGACTGGTTGCTCCATAACCCAAGCACTCGGAATCTGAATATTGGCTACTTGGGTACCAGTACTGGTAGTGCCGCCGCTTTTTTGGCGGCAGCGAATCGTTCAAATGTAGTGGGTGCAATTGTCTCTGCGGGTGGGCGGCCTGACTTGCCCGGATCGACCCTATCCCGCGTTCATGCTCCAACCCTCCTCATCGTTGGAGAGGATGAAGTCTCAATGATTGGCATGAATCAGGAAGCGATGGCACATCTGCAGGGTGAAAAGCAGTTGGAGATTATTCCTGGAACGACTCATTTATTTGAGGAACCTGGTGCGCTTGAGGAGGTGGCATGGCTAGCCAGCCAATGGTTCAATCATCATCTCAAGCCAGTCGCTCGGCAAGGCTCCCCTCTACCCAGTGCAAACTAGTCAAGCACCATCGAGTGCTGATGGAGAGGTCTGTATGAAAGAACCAGTCACGTTGGCTTTCATTGGTGATGTCATGTTGGGTCGTAAGGTGAATGAAGAGATTGCCCAACGCTCGCCAGAATCCTTTTGGGGCAATGTTCTTCCCATTCTGCGTTCTGCGGATGCCGCGATCGCGAACTTGGAATGTGCGATTACCCCACACACTCAGGAGTGTAGCAGAACGCCGAAGGTGTTTCACTTCCGAGCCGATCCTGCTGCTGTAGACGTACTGCATACTGCCAACATCCAGGTTGTCAGTCTCGCCAATAACCATACGCTGGACTTCGACGATCGAGGATTACTCGATACCTTGCACTATCTCGATACCGCCAGGATACGTCATGCAGGCGCAGGTCAAAACCAGAGCGAGGCTGTTGCTCCAGCAATTATGGACGTTGCAGGACTAAACATCGGACTAATTTCGATAACAGACAACGAACCTTGTTTTGCCGCCAGTTCTCATCGTCCGGGAACGTACTACATGGAAATCCGCTCCGATCCCAATACCTTAGCCTTCATTGAGGAAGCCGTCGAGCAGTTACGGAGTGTAGGAGTGAAGCTGGTTATCCTGTCCGCTCACTGGGGCCCCAATATGGTTCTATCTCCACCGCCTTGGTTTCGCAATTTTGCTCGTGCTGCGATCGATTGCGGTGTAGATATTTTTCACGGTCATTCAGCTCACCTCTTTCAAGGCGTGGAACTCTACAACCACGGTCTGATTTTATACGACACCGGAGATTTTTTGGATGACTATGCCGTCGATCCCATCCTACGCAACGACTGGTCGTTCGTTTTCTGTGTAGAGGTAGATGCTGAGGGGCTGTCTCGACTGCGGATGATCCCCGTTCGTCTTCACTATACGCGGGTTGAACTTGCCACTGGCAAAGAGTTTACCGCCATCTGTCATCGCATGCGATCGCTGTGTGCAGCCTTTGATACTCACACAATACAGACACGGGAAGGCATTCAGGTCATGCTCCGACTAAAGAATAGGCTTATGGCGGGGATTGAACCCCAACGATAGAGGATGTTGAGCTCGGTAATCAGTCGTAGTAAAGTTATTCCAACTTCAGTAACTTCTCACCTGAATGATGGAAAATATACCATTTGATATCCACCAACTAGATAACCTTGACTACGACGAAGCCGAACCCATCCTAGAGGATTATCAAGACCAAGTTATCGAGCTATTTGCTAATTCCCCAGAAGGAAAAGAATACTTAGAAAGTCACCCAGAAATGGGGAGTTGGATTGCCCATCTCATTTACTACGGTTACTGCTATGAGGGATTCACACTCCCCCACATGACCAAGCAGGATGTTAAAACCATTTTAGAAGTTCTGTTCCCCAGAAAAATCTCCCTCCTCTCTCCGGACGAGGCTGATGATGCCATTCCAGAACTATTAGCGTTTTGGCAATTCCTCAAGCGAGAATTTAAATTCAGGAACGCTGCCTCAATTCTGACTTACTTGCGCCAACTTCAGCCCAAATTCAAGGGTATTATGAACGACTCATCGAGATTTGGTCTGGCAAAATCGTTCTTTATGATGGGTCAGGAAGCCGGATTTGATATGACCACTCAGGAAGGACTAGAAGAATTTCAGCAAGTCTACAACGCCGACATGATGCCTAAGATGGCAGCTCAAGCGGCTGAACCCTTCGGACTCTTCGGAGGGCTAGACCTTTTAGCCTCTGACGCTGGTGCGGCTAAAACTACTCGCTCTAAAGTTTCCAAAGACAAGCAGAAAAAAACGCGCAGTCTTGCCAAGGAATCTCGTAAACGCAACCGCACGAAAAAGAAGTGAATGGGTTGAAGTTTAGAGCCAATCAGCTAAAAGTAGGGTGGACACTGTAGAGCCAACAACATCATTAATTGAATGTTTGGTTAACAGTGTCCACTCGGTGATTTTTGCCAGCCTCTTCTAGTCTTCCTGCCAATCTTCTCGACCCAAGAGGTCTATAATGCGATCCCTGAGCAAAAAGTCATTTCTCTCTAACTCAAGCTCTACGCAAATCCATTCACGGGCAGAAATGTATTGACAGAGTGTATAAATGGGCTGGTGACGACCGAGCCGTCCTTCCTTAACTAACTGACGCGCTTCATCCTTAATGGCGTCAATAGAATATTGAACAGTAGTACTCATAACGTATCCCCTCCCGTTCAATCGGGGAATGAAGAGTCAATACGATCGCAAACTTGACCCTAAACTAACCTTATCAAAAAACTGGCATACAGTTTTGCAACATTGAGGCTCATGTCAGGTTTGTAGAGTTACTACACAAACTCAATTGGTGCAATCCCTCCAGCCAGGGAACTCCTGAGAGTTCCCTGAACGTCAATCTAAGCTGGAACGACCTGAAGAATCAGAGATCGCTTATCCAAAGTCTGGACTTTCCCAGCTTGACCTAAGTCAGCTACAATCCGATCCAACAGTTCTGCGGCGCGATCGCGATGTTGATGCTCTCGACCCCGTAAACGTACCTGAAATTTAACGGAGTCACCTTTACCCAACCACTCAACAGCTCTATCGATGCGTAAGGTGTAATCCGACTCGCCAACATTGGGACGGAGTTTAACCTCCTTCACCGTTGTTTTGGCGCTCTGGCGCTGGCGTTTTTTCTGTTGGTACTGATGTTTGCCGTGATCCAAAATCTTAGCCACCGGAACATCCTTACTCTCGGAGACTACGACAAGGTCAAGTGCTACGCTCTCGGCTAGTTTCAGCGCCTCACGGGTATCAGTCAAGCCACGATTGTTGTTCTCATGGTCAATCAAAAGGACTTGAGCCGACTTGATTTGATGGTTAATCAGTTGTTTAGAAGCGATAACGATTTCCTCTTAAATTCAACATTTTACTGAGGGACTTCTAGAAAACTAGCGATCCCAGTGAGGACGAGGTGACATGAGTAATTGGTTGCCCTATTTACTCCTAATCCAGAGACTCACCCTCAGCTAGGGGAATTTTTTAGTTTGAACTCCCTGAGCCAACACTACTAGGGTAGCGCAGTGCTGACAAAGTAGCATCTCGCTCAGGTTAGACAGATAAAGAGCGATCGCATTTTGCTCATACCCACTGGCTTTTCCCATGTCACATCTAGAATCCGCCCCCCCGATGTTTTGAGGCGTCCAACTCAAACCCAACTAGCACAACTGGTCACTGGCCACTGCTCACTGCTCACTGCTCACTGCTCGCTGCTAATGGTATTGAATCCTAGGGTCTAAGAAAGCGTAGGACAGATCGACCACAAGATTAATCAGGACAAAGGCAACCGCAACGAAAACGACACCCCCCTGCACGACTGGGTAGTCGCGGTTCAGAATACCGTCGTATATCCACGAGCCGATGCCAGGCCAGGAGAAAATGGTTTCTGTCAGGATTGCTCCCCCCAAAAGTGTCCCAAATTGCAAACCCACAATCGTTACAACTGGCAACAAAGCATTTTTCAGCGCGTGTTTGAAGATTACCCAACGCTCCAATAGCCCTTTTGCCCTTGCCGTGCGAATGTAGTCTTGAGATAGGACTTCTAGCATCGCGCTGCGAGTAATTCGGGCGACAATCGCCAATGGAATCGTACCCAGCGTCACAGCTGGCAAAATTAAGTGAGCCAAGACATCTTTGAGAGCCTTGAAGTCAAGCTGGAGTAAAGCATCTAGCACGTAAAAGCCAGTCATGGGTTTAAAGCTAAATCCTGCATCAATACTCAGCCGTCCGCTGGGAGGCAACCAGCTCAGATTGACGGCAAACAGGTAAATGAGCAGCAGCCCCAGCCAGTACACGGGCATTGAGACACCGAGCAAAGAGCCACTCATTGTCAGGTTATCCACCGCGCTATTTTTGCGAACGGCTGCTAAAACTCCTGCGGGAATTCCGACAATACTCGCCATCGTTATAGCGGCCAAAGATAGCTCGAACGTTGCCGGCCAGCGAACTCGAATTTCTTGAGCAATTGGCACGCCACTAATAATGCTGGTGCCAAAATCGAGATGTACCAAATTCCATAGAAATGTTAGGTACTGTAGCGGCAGGGGTTGATTCAATCCCAACCGTTCTCTCAATGCAGCGACTTGAGCGGGAGTTGCGCGATCGCCTAACATAGTCACGGCTGGGTCGCCAGGAATCAAGTGCAAAAAGGCGAAAACCAAAAGCGTAATTCCCAAGAGAACTGGTATTAAGTTCAGCAGTCGTTTGGCAATATATCGACCCATAAAAATTATGAATTATGAATGATGAATTATGAATAGGGAGCTACACGGTTAAGACGTCCCTGTAGGGAATTAAGAATTCCCACTGTTCACTGTTCACTGCTCACTGCTCACTGTTGAGCGTAGAACTCTACTACACTCTTGGCAAGCTGTACGATTGTTTCGCGAAGTTCCTGCGGTTGCAGGACTTCGATCTGCGAACCAAAGCTCAGGATATATTCGCACGCAGCTTCTTCCACATC
>DATNPC010000671.1:0-6408 GCA_036703375.1 Allocoleopsis sp. | reverse complement strand
GCAGCGAATACCAGCCTCGCTTTCCTAGCCGTTCCTGAGCGCGAGAAGGGTCTTTGGTTGCCAGATAACTTGGAGGTTCCCATGAGTGAACTAACGTTTTGCTGGGAATCTCAAGGCAGGGTTTCCAAAACCCTTTCCAGAGACGAAATATCGTATAACCATGGTCTTCCAAAAATTGACTGACTGGACTGGGATAACCCCTATGGTCTTCAAAAATGATGTCGCGAATTTGTTGATTAGTCATGATATCTGTTGACCCTTGTAAAACCTCAAGTTCATGACCTTCAACATCAATTTTCATCATGCCGATGGGTTTCCGGACGTTTAAGATATCATCTAACTTTTCTAATAAAACGGTATGAGTTTTCACACTCGTGTCGTTAGCCTGTTCCGTCATAACTTGTTCTGGTGAAACAAGAGAAGCTTCTTCTCGATTTCTCATTGGGATGCTCAGCACTCCCGCACCCGAGCGATTAGAAAGAGCAACTTTTTGAGCATAAATATGACTCCAACCCAGCGTTGCTTGCCAGTTTTTTAAATTCTCTGATAATTCCTCATAAACTTCCGGGTTGGGTTCAAAACACCAAACTTGGCCTGTTTTTCCCACTCGCTTGGCCATAATGGTCGTCATGTAACCAATATTGACGCCAACGTCTATAGCAATCTCCCCTGGGTCAATTAACCGCCATAAAACTTCAGTAACGACTAAGTCATAGATACCCATTGCCCGAAGCGAACGTCCAACCACTTCTCCCGAAGTCGGACAAATTTTAATGTTAACCCCCCAAGGCAAAAGGATATCTTTAAAGGGGCGCTCGTCAGGATTTTGCGATCGCCAAATTCGCCGCCAAATCTGGAGGGGTTGAAAAAAATATTCTGGACGATTTAAGTAATTGGTGAGAGGCATGGTAGAACCCCCTGTCTTGTTGCCACTGGTATTATCGGGGTTTATGCGCGATCGCTAATACATTATCGCTGTATCGAAGTCCCTTGAGGAATCCGGCTGAAATCGTTTGCCAGTGTAGCTGAGGCAACTTGGGAATACCCCCGACGTTGGTAAAGATTAACTCAGGACTCGCAAAACCAGCTTCCCGGAGAATGCGATCGAGATCTTTACGCACCAGTGCGGTGATATGTGCCGGATAGCAGGAATCGCCAAAGGCGACAAAATGCCCTTGCCACACCAGGGCCAGTAAAGCTCGCCAACTTTCATTATTCGGCGTACTAAACACGAGAGTGCCACCGGGACGGAGTAAGCGAAACCATTCCCGTGCCACAGCTCTCGGATTTTCCAAATGTTCGATCACCTCTGCCGAGACGATGACATCGAAGCGTTGAGCAGAAAAAGCGATCGCATCGTTCAAATCCCAAGCGAGCCATTTGACTGATTCATCCATATCGTTGGGACGCTCCATGATATCCATAGCGGTGAAGGAGGTGAAGCGATTTAATGCCTGAAGACGCCGAGTGAGATTTCCCATGCCAGCACCAAAATCTAAAACGTCGCCCTTGAGATCGAGTTGTGTCACGATTTGCACAAAGGCTTCATACACGGGTTCGCTACTAATCCCACTGCTAGCTACTGCGGAGAGTTCTCGCTGGAGTTTGAGCGGGCGATCGATACTCAACTATTTCTCTGCCTTTCTAAATGGATAAGCGTATCAATTTTCTAATTTACCCAAGTCTATTGAACTCGCCACGCTGATTTCTCTGAGCAACTCAATAGGGTGGATATAAATATTTAGTACCATTGCCAACCACTTTCCAATTGATGTCATCGACCAGAATCAGAGGGGAGTTGGATCGGATTGTCGCCGTGTTCATCAACCACAGTCGATTTCTGCCATTGGTCAAGTTCCGCCAGAGAATATCGGCTTTGCCATCCCCGTCATAATCCCCCGTACCGACCACTTTCCAATCTAAGTTCGAGTCAACATTAATGACTGGGTCAGTTAAGACGGTTGTACCATTCATAATCCAGATCCGATTGGTACCATTGGTCGAGTGACGCCACAGAATATCCGATTTTTTATCCCCGTTAAAGTCACCTATGCCAACAATTTCCCAATTGATGTCATCGACTCGAATCAGAGGAGAGTTGGATAGGATAGCCGCCGTATCCATTAACCAAAGCTGGTTTCGACCCGTAGTCACGTCCCGCCAAAGAATATCGGCTTTGCCATCTCCATTAAAGTCACCCGTCCCGATGATTTTCCGATTCAGATTGGGAATAACATTAATCACTGGGTCAGTTAAGACCGTCGCACCGTTCATAATCCAGATGCGATTGGTGCCGTTGGTTGAGTGACGCCACAAAATATCCGAGCGCCCATCCCCGTTAAAGTCATCGACCCCAACAACCTCCCAATTGATGTCAAGAACATCGAGCAGACGAGATTTTGATGCGATGGTTGCCGTGTTCATCAACCAAAGGAAATTACGTCCGTTGTTAGGATTTCGCCAAAGGATATCCCATTTTCCATCCCCGTTAAAATCACCCGTACCGACGATTTTCCAACTTAAGTAGCTAACAACATTAATTACTGGGTCGGTTAAGACCGTCGCACCGTTCATAATCCAGATGCGATTGGTTCCATTGGTTGAGTGACGCCACAAAATATCCGAGCGTCCATCCCCATTAAAGTCAGCGATCGGAGTTTTTAAGGCGGCTGAAGATGGATTGGCTAAAAATGAAATCCATAACACGGTAAGGGCTACTAGCAGAAACTGAATCAAAAACCAGATTGGTTTGGGAAGGACAGGTTTTGGACGTAACGTTTTAAAAGTCTTTTTTAGATTGAGGAGAAATCGATTTCCAGTTAAAGTACTTCTATCAATAATGTTCCTCCAATTATTGATAGATTTCCCTTGGCTCATGGCTGCGTCCTTTTAGGCGTTGAATGGCTCAATTCGATTTTAGAAGCTAGTTAGTAGGATTGTAGGATTCTTATAGTTTTTATAAAAATTGTTATGAGATCTACAACGAAGAGAGCTACACTTTACTATCTATCTAGGGCAGCGCAGCGGAAATAATCCACCAGTTCAAAAATGTTAAAAAGCTTACCGTATAAGCTTTCTTCCCTTCTGCCTCCTGCCTTCAATCTTCTGCCTTCTTGCACTAGCTACTCACTCTCGGCTCATAATACCCACTTACTTCTTGCTGGATAGCAGAGACGCAAAAGTTTTCGCTTGTACTGATAGTGTATGGGTTTGGTACCAAGCATGAGCGCGATCGGCAATTGCCTGCAACTGGCTCAAATCTGAGCTGTTTGTCGAGGTATCCGGTACCCAGTAGTGTTCTCCTGCTTCTAAACCATCGACGGGCACGCTGCATCCAGCACTGACGGGAAGTAGTCCATGCGCGCAGTATGTGGCAAATATGGTTGATTTGGCGAGATACTGGGGATTGTAGTTGAAGAAACCGGCCAGTGTCTCGGACAGGATACGACTGATTTCGTCAGCAGACCGTTGTCCGAGTTCGACCACAGGTACTCCGTTAACGGTCGATAAGCGAACAGTTGTGGAGGGGCCAATGTCCAGAATCTCCTCAATCCCTAACTGCTGGCAGGTTTGCTCTAGTTCTTTCAACGAATCTAGATAAACCCGTTGTCGATTGCTAGGACTGCCAAACACCACGATTTGTCGCTTCCGCTCGGATAAGGGTAGCACCTGTTCTAATTCGCCAATACTGGAGAAGACGGGTAGGGCGGGAATTTCAGTGTGTTTGCCATGACTTAGTTTGTACAGGAGCTTAGCATAATCTTGTCGGTTCGTCAGACAGCGATCGCTCAATCTTGCCAGACGAGCTGCTAAGTTTCTTTGGAGTGGCGATAACCAAAACGAACTCGTCCACGGAGGGCGTCCGCTGGCATGGAGTTCATGAAACATGGTCACTAACGCCTGATTAGCACTCAACGACTGCCAACGCTGCAAGCCATCGACTAACCAGAACGGACAACCCCGTCGCGCATAACCATAACCCACATAATGCAGCAACACCGGGGCAAGTGAAACGCGATCGTGACGTAGCAACGATAAGATTGCGGCAGAGGAGCAAGATGGCACGACGCTGACTGGAAACCCATCAATCTCCTGTTGACCCTTCCAGGTTGGGTCACCCACGACAAAATGTGTTTCCTGGGCTAATTCTTGACGGAGTTGGTGAGCGAGATTCAAGGCATAATCCCCTATCCCATCAATTGCTGGGGGAAGCCTTGGTACAACCTGAACGAGCGCCATTGACGAGCAATAATCCAAAAGGAACTGAATCTTGAAACCCGATCAACCGAATAATCGGCGATAACTAATAGAATAGTGAAGTTCGGTAGGTCGCTTCCCGATGGGTTTGGCTGGGACACCCGCAACAATTGTAAAAGGGGAAACGCTCTTAGTCACTACAGCACCTGCGGCTACAGCAGCTCCTTTCCCTAACGTGACTCCAGGTAAAATCATCGCTCGCGTTCCAATAAAGACATAATCTTCAATCGTCACGGGACGAATGCGAGTTTGGAAGTCGCTACTTTTTAAGTCATGATCGGCTGTTAATATCTGTACTTCCGCAGAAATCGAAACATTTTCTCCAATAGTAATATAACCTCGATTATCTAATCGGCATTTAGCGTTAATAACACTATTTTTTCCCATTTTAAAATAGTTTTTGTTTTCAAAACATACGCCCATAAAAATAGTACTTTCCAACCCAATATCAAACTGAAGAAAAAATCGATAAAACGCTAAACGGACAAAATTTATAGGGATATGATTGATAATATGATTTGTGCAATATACAAGACCTTCACCCAAAACTTTTTTAGTGACATTTTTTAAGGCGGTCAACATAAATCTAGTTCTACAGCAATCCTAAATGATTCATAAGAATCTTCCTCTGTCTCCTCTGTTCGCTCTGTGCCTCTGCGATTCGTTAAAAGAAAGCCAATCTCACAATTGATTGAGTATTGCTATATCGAGAACTAACTAATTTTGGAAGCGATATAATAAATAAGGAATTCCCAAGATTAAGGGATGTTTTATTAACTCGACTCTACCCCGAATACTGTCTAATAATCTTCTCTCTTTTGTTAGCTCAAATTGTCTATTGACAGAGCCAAATAGTCGCTTCCATTCCCTTAAACCTTCCTCTTTGCCTAAAGGAGCAATTGTGGTACTTTTATTAGTCGAATGATAGCGAAAATAACCTAAGTAGTCATTGAGTTTCATAAATTCTCCCTGCTTGTAAAGGCGACCAAAAAACTCTAGATCGATCGCAAACTGGAGATGAGCATTAAGAAGCCCCACTTTTTCCATAGCAGAGCGTTGCCAAAAGGCTGTTTCAGAACAAACGTTATAGACAAGCTTTTCCGGATCAAAAGAGGGGAGAGACATCCAACCAGTTACCTCTCCCTTTTCATTAATCAGTATTCTATTGCCGTGAACGACGATGCAATCGGAGCGAGTATGAAAAGCTTTCAAAATTTTAAGAAAAGTCCCTTTCACATAAACATCATCACTATTAATCCAACCCAGAATTTCCCCACTACTTCTCTCCAATCCTTGATTAATCGCATCGGCTTGACCTCGATCGTTTTGAGAGTGCCAATAAAATAAGTACTTCTCGTATTTTTTGATAAGTTCCACCGAGCGATCGCTACTGCCGCCATCGATGATAATGTATTCAAGATTGGGATAGCCCTGCAAAAGAACAGACCGAATGGTTGCCTCAAGAAACTGCCCTTGATTGTAGCTGGGAGTAATAATACTCAGCCGAGGCCACTGGGAACCATCAGGCATCTTTTCAGGTAAAGGCTTAATACGGGTTGTCCAAGGCCATCCCGATTTACCGGGTGGTGGCGGCGGTAAGTCTTTGAGGGTAAGAGCATGAGTCATGGGTGAGCTTGTGCTGAAAAGAACAGCGATTGCTTAACTCGGTCACTTGACATGATACATGTTGATTGCATGAGGCTCTATACTGAACAATCGCCTCCCAATTGTGCAACACCTGACACTACAACTCAATACGACAAGACTTTGAGTACTGCCTAATCAGAGCCAACGATCCAGCTTTCCGATGCACTTACTGCTACACTACCTAAATAGTGTGCGCTCTTAAGGGCTGGAAAGATAGTTAATGAATGTCTTGAGAGTTTTGCTCATCTCGTCAGCGCTTCCGCGAGACACTACTGCCGGTGAGATAATTCTCTACAGGCACTTTTCACAATTTCCTGGACTGAATTTGGCGATTGCTACAGATGAGTCACAAGGGGTGTTGGCTGAAACTATTTTAGAGTTTAAACCCCATCGCCTTCTTCACCGGATGGCAATAACAAGATTTTCTAGATGGAGTCACGATATTTGTCAGTGCTTACATCCCTTCTTCAATTACAAGATTATTCGTAACTTTATAAAAAGCTA
>DATNPC010000670.1:0-3285 GCA_036703375.1 Allocoleopsis sp. | reverse complement strand
ACTGTGTACCACTAAAACAGCTGGTTCTGGCCAGTCACGAACGCTAGAGAGTAGCTCTGGTACCTGTGCCCAAGCGCTCACTGAACCTGCGTAGAGAAACGGAATGGAATTGTCGGGGAGTCCCAGCTTAGCGTGCCAATTAATTGTTTCATTTAAAGACTGAACAACGGCTACATTGGGTAACGCCGCATAAGGTTTAGTCGATGGAATTCCCAGTTCTTTGCTGATTAAGGGAAACTGTTGAGCATCGGGAACCACAATCATTGCAGCATCTTGAGCCGACTGTTGCTCCAGTTTTGTCCAAAGAGTGCTCGGCCAATTGCTAGGAAATTCATCAACAATTTGGATGAAAGGACACTGGCTAGCCTGAGCCATAACAGCACCAATGAAACTACCTTTTTGACCCAGTCCAAAGACACAAAGGTACTGATTCCGTTGCCCAAATCTGAATCTCAACCAGCTATCGATCCAGTGATTGACAGGGCTGTATCGCAATTCGGTAAAATACAGGACGGAAACATTCTTAGGCAGTAAACTATCGTAATTTGAGGCTGGCTTTCCCCATAAGGGTTGCTCCCACAAATAAAGGTCAATTTCCCAACCTGCCTTGGCTAAGGCAATAACTGAGTTGAGGGAAAATGGCATGGTTTCTAGCCTTGCGCTCTTTGGACCGTGGGGATAATGCACAAAAGCAATCTTTTTTTTCATTGCGATCGCCTTACAAAGTAAATTAGTCTGGTGTTTGACCTTGACTGGTGGTTTTTCACCGATTCCTCACCTGGAAAAGATAGAAAACCGTTTCCAAATGTTGTTATCCCATCACCTGCCTTAAAGTATGAGCAACCTGCTCCATTTGCTCATTAGTTAGTGCCAGTCCACTCGGAATATAGAAACCACGACGAGCAATGCGTTCTGCCTCAGGACAAGAGATTCCATCAAACAAGCCCATTTTTTGGAAGATTGGCTGCTCGTGCATGGGCCAGAAGAACGGTCGCGTCCCAATTTTGTAATGACTTAAACGGCGCATTACTTCCTTCGCATCAAAGGCTACATCGTCTTTGAGGACAATTCCGTACACCCAGTAAATATTGGAAGCGTAGTCCGTTTTTGGGACTGGCAACTGTAGTCCAGGAATATCCGACAGGAGTTCGGTGTAGACGTGTCCCATGCGACGTTTGCGATCCACAAATTCGTCAAGGCGCTCTAACTGAGCAACCCCCATTGCCGCTTGCAGGTTAGTCATCCGCAAATTCCAGCCCAGTTCTTCGTGGATGAAGCGCTGCTGGGGTTGGAAGCATAAGTTGCGTAGGGAACGACAGCGCTCTGCTAGATGCTCATCATCTACGAGCAGCATTCCTCCTTCACCAGTAGTAATGTGTTTATTAGGATAAAAGCTAAAGGTGCTAATCGCACCAAAGCTACCGCATGGACGCCCTTTATAGGTTTGGCCGTGCATTTCGGCAGCATCTTCGATGATCTGTAGCCCATATTTCTCAGCCAGATCCAGTACTGGTTCCATATCTACAGGCAGCCCATAGATATGAACGACCATAATCGCCTTTGTCCTGGACGTAATTTTGGATTCAATCTGACTAACATCCATATTCCAGGTGTCAGGATCGCAATCTACAACAACGGGCACGGCACCAGCACGAACTATGGCAGCAGCACAGGAAATAATCGTGAATGTGGGCAGAATGACTTCATCGCCTTGTCCAATTCCTAATGCAACAACGGCAGCATCAAGAGCAACAGAACCGTTGCTGACAGCAATACCGTATTTACGCCCCATCCGATCGGCGAACTGCTCTTCAAATTGTTTAATAAATGGGCCTTCTGACGAAATCCATCCGGTGTCGATGCACTCGTTCAGGTACTTCTTTTCATTACCATTGAGTAGTGGTTCGTTAACTGGAATTGGATTCATCGGTTACTCAACAACTTTCGCTTGTTCTGCAGAGATTCCCATAAAGCGGGTTTTGTCATGTTCTCCTACATAGGGGCCTTGTTTGACTTCAACCATCTCGATTTCCTCTAACGCCTCAAATCCGTGACCACCAGTGACTAGGAGAATTACATCACCCGTTTCTAGAATGCGACTTTCTAGATATTGCTGCTGATTGTTGTAGAAATCTACTCGCAGCTTGCCCTTCTTGATGAATAGAACCTCTTGGGTATATTCAACCTCGCGAGGAACTGGGTTGTGGACATGAGGCTGAATGACTTTACCAGCTGGATGGCGCATATAAGCTAGCTGCTGGGACAATTCATTCGGAGTGAAAAAGTGAATACCTGGTTGA
Organism: Allocoleopsis sp.; assembly: GCA_036703375.1. Taxonomy (GTDB): domain Bacteria; phylum Cyanobacteriota; class Cyanobacteriia; order Cyanobacteriales; family Coleofasciculaceae; genus DATNPC01. Next base: position 985 of record DATNPC010000670.1, on the reverse strand, counting down.
TTAAATTTATTGGAAACAATCAGGGCAAGTAGCTGATTATGGTAGGTTATAGTGTCAATCATTATGCAAGTTCAGGTTTTAATCAGTTAATAGTTATGCTGGTTTACTTGGAGTAATTGCTTTTGTTTGCTATAAAAGACGAAGTTTTTTTTCGCTCTCGACCAACCAATTTTAAAATTAACTCTTTCATGAGTGCACTCGTGCTGGCTTTTTCATCACGCCAAAACTGCCGAGCTGTTTGATTTCCCTGACCAGTCTACGCCATAGACGCCTCCAGATAGTCAACCGCCACCCTGACCAAGCCGTCCTATCCAGGTAATGGAAAAAGAGGTGTCTGAATGGATGCTCTTCGCGAGAATTCCAGGGTTTGGCTGGTGACACAAAGTGAACAATGTAAGGATGGTGAATCAGTTCATGAAAGATATGCTCTGGTAAGGAACTCTCTTTCCAGGAGGAATATTGATAGATAAAAGGTGTTTGATTCCATCTAGGATCGAGTTCTCCCCACTTTCCGGCAAGAATTGCATTGAGCACATCTGTATCGTGCCACCGCACATATTCTCTATTTTTCTGAAGATACTCAATGCACTGCTGGCTTGTCCCATGGATTCTCCACTTTTCGAGATCTATCACCAACACTCCTGATTGCAAGTATTTAGTCTTAGCGGCTAGACCTAATTCTTGATAGTTGATTAGTCCACCAGGAGATGAAACATACGGGATTGGAATATCTTGAACAGCCAAAAGATAATTTTCACCCATATTCATATCCCACAGTTCTCCTAGATCCCCCAGAACTATGACATCGCTGTCGAGATAAATTGCTTTTTTGAGATGATTGGGGAGAAGGGTTGGAATCAATAAGCGATAATAAGCAGAAATTTTAATATGGGGTTGCTCAGATACTGTTCCGACGTTAGGAACATCTTCTATCACAAAAGGTCTTAATACTTCAATTTTTCCAAGTAAATTTTCCGGATTTTCT
>DATNPC010000669.1:0-2592 GCA_036703375.1 Allocoleopsis sp. | reverse complement strand
TGGAGAAAAACTCTATAGCAGGAGAATAGTTTCAGTGCAGTAAAGCCTGCCTTAGGTAGAGATAGGGTTTCAAACAGCGACCAGTGAACAGTGCATCGCGATCGGGTAAGGCATGGGGATTGAACCCCAACTCAAGCTCTCGCCGCCTATAGAGGCTCTCGGATTAAGAGTTCCCACATTGGGTGTGGATTTCTGACTAACTGTTCACAGTTGATAACCTGAAGCGGTCTACTTCAAATCAGTACAGTTTCGCATCCGCAAAATTACTAGAACAACGAAGCGGAATTAACTAGTTTTTGATAGTAGAACTACTATTGATTGAGTAGCTAGGGAAAGCAACTATGTAAGTGATACGTCATCGTCTCCAATAGAGCGATGGAAAGCAGACTCGATAGAGGCATCACTCAATCGCAAGTATCGGACGATAGTCCGATGACAGGAGACTGCTGAAACTCTAAAATCGTCCTTTTAGAGTGAGAAGTAACTTAAGTTACATTTTTGCGGAACAACCGATTTTTAAAATAAGGAGATAACTATGGTAGATCGCTCAGACTTTCTTTATCCTCGCAGTCGCTATTACGGTCAGGTTAAGCCAGAAAATTTAGTGTTTAATGCGAATCTTCAGGAGTTTGCCCAACAGGTTAGCTACATCTGTAACCTAGAAACTGGTGGCAAGATTTCTCCTGAAGAATCTTATCGACGAATCAAAGAGCTTTGGAAGCAGTTAAAGCGCAGCAAAAAACAACTAGGAATTGGTGAAAATCCATTCCAGGATGATGAACAAGGAGAACAGAACAACTAATTTAGCCGATAGATTTCCCTTGCAGAAAACACCAAGGCGTGGAGCAGACAAGAAACTGTTGTGAGTTATTGGTTGTTGATGATTTGTACAAAATACAAATCACCAACAACCAATACGGTTAATCTAAAGAGGTTCAATCTCATGAAAGCGAGTGAAATCTAGCAAGCGACGACCATCAGGTTTCTTCACAAAAATATCCACAAACCGCATGTTCCACAGAATTTCATCGGTGAGGTAGTAACGACGGGCATGAACGGTCTGTGAAACTGTTTCATCAATGCCCATTAACGTCGCTACAATATCCGCATTCGCTTCAGCCAGCGATTCTGGGGTTTCCCCATACAAAGGGCTATGTTCATCGATGACATGCATCACTATCCAGCTCAAGGCAAAAATCTGCGTTTGGCTGCGAACCAGTTTAAGGTCATAGAACCGACGGATAAAATGACCTTCCGTTGTGATTTCATCCCGCACCAAGCTTAAGCCCATTTGAGCCTCCAAAATTTGGTTACGGCGCTCGTTTGCGACGCGTAACATCAGGCAGGGTAGACCATTATGGGGAGCAATGACTGCTACTCGACTAAAGATGACTCGTGCGGTTGGACGAGAGAAGCGAGCAAACATGAGTCCAGTGGCCATCGCTACTCCTAGCAAACCAACCAGCGCTTCGAGTGAAACGAGCAAGTTGGCGTAGTCAGTCTGTGGATACATTGCTCCGTATCCAATCGTTGCCATTGTCTGAACGCTGAAGGAAAACGCATCGAAGAACGAACCCGGACGGGCATTCTTAATGGAATCTCCTCCTGCTAGGTATAACAAAGCAAATAGAGCATTAGTCGCCACATAAGAAGCTACAGTTAGCGCCAAGAACTTAGACCAGCTCACGGTGAGCAGCAAATGATAAGGGTCGTGCCAATGAGAGTGCGATAGCCCTTTTCTCACCACGTCATAGCGTCCAGTACTCACAATATCGAACCGTTTCTTCCGGTTCCCTTGGCGCATCGGTTGGAGCATTCGCAGTGTTCTGTTCATTGATAGTGGCTAGTTAATGATTAAGATTCCGCAAGGGTGATGCCCATAGATTGAGTATCAAACATTCCCGAAACAGATGGTGAAGAATCTTGAATACATCCCGTCACTGTTCAATTCTTGAGCAACCGCAAACCACTGAGTGTTACTAGCACTGTCGAGCCTTCATGTCCAATTACACCTAAAGGCATGGTAATGTTGCCGGTAAAGTTAGCAATCAGGAGCAAGGCTATGAAACTCAACGCAAAGGTGATGTTCTGCTGAACAATCCGTTGAGAGCGGCGTCCTAAGTTAATCGCCTGTTCTAATTTTTCCAAACGGTCTGCCATCAGAACGATATCTGCGGTTTCCAACGCCACATCACTACCTGCGCCTCCCATGGCAATTCCAACTGATGCCTGAGCTAGGGCAGGAGCGTCGTTAATGCCATCTCCTACCATGGCTACGGTTTGATACTGCCGCTGTAAGCGTTGAATTACGCTAACTTTGTCCTCTGGTAGTAGTTCGGCGTAAACTCGATCGACACCTAATTGCCGAGCAACGCTTTGAGCTGTGCGTTCGTTGTCACCTGTGAGCATGACAATCTGCTCGATACCTAGCTGTTTTAAGCGCTTGAGCGTTGCGGTTGCCCTCGGTCTTATTGTATCTGCGATCGCAATTATTCCCAGCAGTTCCCCAGCATACCCTACCCAAATCGCGGTTTTTCCGTCTGCTTCCAAGGCTTGTGCGCGATTGCCAAGTTCGGAACTTGAAGGGTGAAG
>DATNPC010000668.1:0-8345 GCA_036703375.1 Allocoleopsis sp. | reverse complement strand
AAGCTCCATAGCGATTTTCACTCAGATAGAGTCTATCCATCTCGACGGCATGACAGGGGAGGTTTGAAGCATTGCGCTCAACTGAAAATCGCTTTGGGTAGAGACAAGCGCTCCAAGGATTGATAATATAGATTAGCCCGGAGAGGTGGCAGAGTGGTCGAATGCACTCGACTTGAAATCGAGAGACCTGAAAGGGTCCGTGGGTTCAAATCCCACCCTCTCCGTTTCAGCTAGCGATCAGCGATTGACTACGTTATTTCATCGTGCATTGAGAGCAGCCACGAGTAGTTAACGAGGAACGCTTTCGTCCCTCGACCTTCGAGTCAGGCGATAAGCTGACTACTTCTTGTATCGACAATCTTTGAGGTAAGCCGACCAAACATACCCTTCAAACGGCGCAATAATTCTTGTCCAATTGCGTCCCTCACTCCCGTCTGTCACGCCTAAAGTAACCTGAGAGCCATTCGGCAGCGAACCGATAGTTTTACCTCCTGGAGTTGCTCGAACATTGAGGGGAGAGCCTGTTGGGTCGGCTACTACACAGGAACCAACAGCAGTCTGAGCGAGTTGTAATGGATAATCTTTTGAAGAGAGCGTTGAAGTAGGCTGAGAAGATGAGTTTGTTTCAGGCAGTGTTGTACGAATTACCGATCGCGTAGCTGCTTCCACGACTTCATGAGTCCACCTAGCATCAGCTGACTTCGCAATAGCAACAGTAGATGCGATCGCAAAAATCATTGCGACCAATCTGATATTTCCCTTCATAAGATTTATTTTTTCCTATACTTCGACTATCTGGTAATCATTTTCCAGTATCAGGATTATTTTCACAAGCTTGCATTTGGAGTGCTTCAATTTCGCTTGGGTCAAATAAGCTGTTATGCATTTAATTTGCGAGTTAGATTTAGACCTTTTTTTTGTGGGATAGACATCCTGCCCTTCTAAGCTATGAAATTTAACTGCCGATTAGCTTATTCGGTCTCACGGCTTACTGCAAAGACAACGCTTGGGGTTGAGAGTGGAGTTGGTCAATGACTTGTTTAACGTAGTTATTGGATTGGGACTGAAGGTTGCCGATAACATGTTGGAGGTCGTTCACAACTTCAATAAGGGGCGTTAGGATGGCGATAGGTAGGCGCAATCCAGTCATTTCCCGCGTTGGGATGGGTACATTTTGCTCGAATTTAAACCGTCCCTCCTGAATTTGGCACAAGGCAAACACGAGTTGTAATACCTGAAGTGAGAACAACTGCTTTAATTGTTCAGCTTGTAAGGCTCCTTGATTTTTTAGACATAGTCCTAATGGTTTATCAAGAGGGCAAAACTTATCCAATCTGGCAAGCACATACTTGCTCACCAACTGGTGCTGCTCGATGAGTGAAACTAAACCTTGCTGATCTGAGCGGTTCGCTGCCGCGATCAGGCAACCCTGCTCTACCCAACCGTAATAGATTGACGGCAGCATAGATTGGGATTCTGGCAAGACGCGAATGGTCAGCAATCCAGTTCTATGTCCTTTCCCAATAAACTGGAAAATTTCTGTTAAGGAAAAGTCGGTTAAGCATCCTATTATAGACATTACACTTACCTGATGGGTTTTACTCAGTTGACCGATTGAGAGTAAGTTTTCTCGGTCAATTAAGATATAAACCATCCTCTTGAATAATTCGTTTTTTTTAGCAACATTTAATACTCGTAACTATATTTGCTTTGATATACATCTAGTATTTTTTATTTGTCTATAGATGAATTGAGTTAAAGACATAACTTCTGCTAATATAGTCTGGCGCTTGAGGTATCTTAGACTACAAAAGTACAGTAATTAAGACTAAAAAATTATTAAGCAGTTAAGAATTACTATTGATTCTATGCAAGCTGCATTATTTTCTGGATTCGGTGTTTTGCAGTGCAATGTACTTACAGACTTATTAAGTCCATCATTACAAATAACTAGTCTGGCTTTAAAGTCAGACTATAGCGGTTCTCGGTAAACTTCATTTTTTAGCAAAGAAAGTAACTTTCCGAGTTTTAACGGTGCGGGTTCAAGCTAGAGCTATTGAGGTAAACAGAATTTCACATGAATAGAAGAGTGGGACACTTATCCTAACTCACATTATGCCCTTTGATGGAAATAATACCTGTATACCAGAATACATCGTCCCTAGGGTGGAAACACGCAATTGAGTCCATACCATTAAAGAAATGCCGGAGACAAATCCTTCCTCTGCTATTTTGAGTTAGACAGCATGTGCGATCGCACGCAACGAAGAAATGAGAATCCTTCTCTCTGTCTATCGGGATAAAAATTGATTTACTATATTCCTCTCATCCACTGCTTTTCTGGTCTAAAAAACACTCCAAAACCCCTAGACTGAAGGCAGCATGCAACGATAGGTATGATGAGGAGGGCTTGCATTGACCGAAAACCAAACTCCCCTCCAGACGAGTTCGCGCAGCGAACTGCGCCAGCTAGTTCGGACTCAGCTGCACATGCTCTTGGAGCAAGGGAACCTTCAAGGCGCGAAAGCACTACTGGTACCCGTACAACCGGTAGATATTGCCGAAGCGATTGAAGGACTGCCAGAAGCGATGCAAGCGATCGCATTTCGCTTACTATCCAAAGATGAAGCGATCGAGGTTTACGAGTATCTCGATTCCAGCGTCCAACAGGCGTTGATTGAGGAGTTCAAGCGTCAGGAAGTGATTGACATCGTTGATAAGATGTCACCGGATGACCGAGCCAAGCTCTTTGATGAATTACCTGCAAAAATTGTTCGACGCTTGCTCGAACAACTTAGTCCAGAGGAACGCCAAGCAACAGCGTTGCTGTTAGGGTACGAAGCTGGTACAGCAGGGCGGATTATGACGCCTGAGTATATTTCCTTGAAAGAAACTCTAACCGTCGAGCAAGCGCTGGAAGAGATTCGTAGTTTAGCCAATGTCAGTGAAGTTATCTATTATCTCTACGTCACTGATGCAGCTCGATGCCTGACTGGAATCGTGTCGCTGCGAGACTTAGTGATTTCGTCACCCAACAAAACCCTGGATGAAATTATGATTCGCGATGCGGTTTATGTGGAGACGGATACCGATCAAGAGGAAGTGGCGAGGCTGATTCAGCGCTACGATTTTCTTGCAGTACCGGTAGTCGATCGCGAACAACGCCTGGTTGGCCTGGTTACGGTTGATGATGTCATCGATATTTTAGAACAAGAAACCACGGAGGACATTTATGCCTTGGGGGGTGGCGTTCAATCGGGGGGCGACAATTATTTCCAAACGAGTCTAGTCACGGTTGCTCGCCGACGAGTGGTTTGGTTGTTTGTCTTGCTCCTTACCAACACCGTAACGGGGACGATTATCAAATCTCAAGAGGGACTGTTGCAGCAAGTAGTAGCGCTAGCGGCGTTTATCCCGTTGCTGACGGGGACGGGGGGTAATGTGGGCGCGCAGTCCTCAACGGTTGTGATTCGCGGCTTAAATACAGAAGAAATTCGCGATTTAGGAGTACCTCAAGTCATCCTGCGAGAGGCAATGGCAGGTATTTTGCTAGGGTTAATTCTAGGAACGATCGCGACGATATGGGCTTACTTCCTTCTCCAAGGGCGGGCTTGGTTGACGTTCTCACTCCAGCATTTTTTTGTCGCCTTCTCTGTAGGAATTAGTTTAGTTGCGATCGCTTTACTGGCTTCTGTTGCAGGTTCAGCCTTACCATTTCTTTTTCGCTCCCTCGGTTTAGATCCAGCATTGATGTCCGCCCCCTTTATCACCACAGCCGTTGATGTTTTGGGTGTCTTAATTTATTTCAATATTGCAAGGCTCATCTTGGGACTTTAGCGAGTTTTTAATTGTACTCGTAGCATTACTGGTGAAAGCTATGAGATAGTGTTGCCTAGTTACAGCTTTTAGCCTTGGTTTATAAAGTAAAAGAAAGTCAAGACAGAGTTTTAGAAATAGCCAAACTAATACTCGGCTAAGAGCGCTGATACCTGAAACACCCCAACAAACATTCATCATGACTGATTGTATTGAACACATCATCGAGCCACACATTCAAGATCTCGGCGGGTTTCAAGCCCGTCGCCTCCTTCCCTCAGATGTTGTGACACTAGTAGGGCCGTTCATCTTTTTCGATCATCTCGGCCCTGCGGTGTTTCCACCCGGTAAGGGCGTTGATGTCAGACCCCATCCGCATATCAATCTGGCAACAGTTACCTATCTCTTTGAGGGAGTTTTGTTGCATCGCGATAGTGTGGGCAGTGTTCAGGAAATTCATCCAGGTGCCGTGAACTGGATGACAGCAGGGCGAGGGATTGTTCACTCAGAACGGACACCCGACTCTGTGCGGAGTCGAGAAGCCACACTGCATGGAATCCAGACTTGGGTAGCACTTCCTGACGAACATGAAGAAACAGAACCCTGGTTCCGGCATCATTCAGCAACCGAGTTGCCGACGTGGGAAGAGGCAGGAGTTTCATTCACCCTGATTGCGGGAGAAGCTTATGGCCGCACATCTCCAGTGCAAACATTTTCTCCCATGATTTATTTGGATGTGCAACTGTCTGCCGGAACGCAGTTTACTTTACCGAGCAATTACAGCGAGCAAGCCGTGTACAGTGTGACTCAAGGGCTGCTGATTAATGGTGTCTCTCTGGAACAACATCGGTTAGCGGTTCTGACTCCAAGTACATCAGTAGATATCTCGTGCGAGTCTAATGCTCGCTGTATTGTGGTTGGAGGGGAATCTGTAGGTAAGCGACATAAGTGGTGGAATTTTGTTTCTAGCCGCCTCGATCGCATTGAGCAAGCCAAGCACGATTGGAGGGAGGGGCGGTTTGGGCAGGTTCCTGATGAAACAGAATTCATTCCACTGCCAGAGGAATCGACTCGCAAAGAAGGACAACCCCTATAGAAATATCCTTTCAGTTGCTTGTGAGAAATCCGGGTTTAATGCCGATAGCGACATTGATGTATAGCCAAAGGCTCTTATGCTCCAGGGCATATGAAAAATCTACAAATTGCAGAGTGTGTATTTCTTGCTGGTTCTATTATCGGCTTGGTCGTGGCAGTAGTATTTGAACCGCCGCTCATCTATGCAGTGGTACCACTGTCTATTTATTTGCTGCTAAATCTGTTTAATCGCCAGCGTTTTGAGCTACAAACTCGGCGTCGGATGACGGCAGCAACGCGAGAGTTACATCGGCAGCTTGCCCAAGAAAGTCAAGCGCTACATGAGAAACAGCTGCAAGATGCGATCGCGTCTCTACAAAAGAGGTTGCCGGAGTATATTGCCCAAGTCGAAGCGTCTCCTGATAACGAACCAAGCAACCATAACATCCTCCAACTGAGAACCCAATGTGCCAGCTTGGAGAAATCGCTCAAAGATATTGTGCAATATCTCAACAGTGCATCGCTACCCTCAAGAGTCGATCACCTGGAAAAAGCGATCGCATCTGCGACTGCTGAGATTTCCCGAATTCATCAGCAATTGGTGGATGACTGGGAAGTCCGCTTAGAGGATATTGAAACTCAACTGCAAGCCATTCAACTCAAGGAGTCTCCAGCCGTTACTGTCACTCGTCCCTTTACTCCAGAATCATCCGAATCTGCGCCGATTGAGCCGCAAGATTTTTCCTCACCACTGCCGACAGAACCTGTACCCGTAGCCGTATCCGATTTTTCTCCTCCCCCCTCAACTTGGAGATATTTGTCTCCTCTGACAGGCCATTCAGACTGGGTAAGCGCGCTTGCCATCACTCCAGACGGACAAACCCTGGTGAGTGGCAGTTATGATAAGACGCTTAAACTGTGGCAACTGTCTACTGGCGAACCGATCGATACTCTAGCCGAGCATGCCAAAGGAGTCCTGTGTCTGGCAATTGCTCCACGCGGACAAATTCTGGCTAGCGGCAGTTTTGATGAAACGATTAAGCTATGGCAACTCAAACGCAGACAATTAATTCGGACGCTGCGGGGGCATAAGAGTTCGGTGCGATCGCTGGCGATAAGTCAAGATGGTCAAACTCTAATTAGTGGCAGTTTTGATGAGACGATCAAACTGTGGGATTTAGAGCGAGGAGAATTCCTAGATACCCTAGCCGAGCATGCTGGACTAATATCTGCGATCGCATTATCTCCCGATGGACAAACGATTGCCAGTGGTGGTAGGGATGGCTTGATTACCTTGCGACAACTGGATCTCAATGGCACGGGTACGCCGCCTCGATTTACCCTGACGCTGACGGGTAATCTCAGCTCGATTTGTTCGCTTGCCATTAGTCCAGATGGTGAAATTCTCGCGGCAGGTTGTGCGGATGGGCATATCAAGTTATGGCAACTGGCTACGGGAGAACTGTTGAATGATTTTACAGGTGTATCGGGACAAGCGATGTCGGTTGTTTTTAGCCCAGATGGACAAACCCTAATCGGTGGGAGTGCCGACGGTGCGATCGAGATTTGGCATTGGGCAACAGCTCAACAATTGACTACTCTAACTCACGATGCAGTCAGCTCAGTCATGTCTATTGCTATCAGTCCAGATGGTCAATTGATTGTTGGAGGTAGTGCAGATGGCGCGATTCACATTTGGCAACGAGATTGAGCCAAAATTCCAGCCGTCTTTTATCACCAAAGGCGTCCTCGAAGACTAGCTTTTGGGTTGTGTTATTCTCTGTACCTTTAGACAGATCTGAATGCAACCTAATAGTAAGTTATTGTGAAATTAATGTGAACTGAGAAGGCTGGCGAAATGGACTCTTTAGAACTTTTAAAGCAGTAGACAGCCGGAAAACGAGATTTTCAGGAAGTAATACTGTATAAAGCAGACCTGGAACAGACATATCTCAAAGGAATTAACCTGATTGGCGCAGATTTAAGAGAAGCAAATCTACAACAGGCAAACTTGAGCCGAGCGAAGCTAGGATGTTCCGTTTTAAGAGGGATTGATTTGAGTGATGCTAATCTAATTGGGGCCAACTTAATTGGAGCCAATCTGTGTTCTGCTTACCTCAATTTGGCAGATTTATCTTGGGCAAAGCTCAGAGAAGCAACTCTAATGGGGGCGAAGTTGATTGGGGCAAACTTAATTCGCTCAGATCTCAAGCAAGCCAGCTTAGCAGACGCAAAACTAATTAATGCAGACTTCCACAAAGCGGACTTATCTAAGGCTAACCTAATTGAGGCAAACTTCACTTGGGCTAACTTAGAGCAGGCAAATCTACAGGGAGCAAACTTGACTGAAGCAACACTCTGTAGGGCAAGTTTCAAAGGAGCTAATCTGAGTCGAGCAATCTTGTGTCAAGCGAACTTAGAGCAAGCGGATTTAAGGGGAGCAAATCTGAGTGGAGCTGATTTGAGTGGAGCAATGTTGTGTGATGCCAACCTGGAAGGGGCGAACCTGAGCGGAGCAATTTTAAGTGGAGCTATACAGTTCTGTCGTAGATACGCTTAGCCTTAAACTTCAGTAGCTCAAGAAAATTTTTTGATGGATTAAGCGATCGCAACTTCAGCAACCATAACGACAGCTTAAACGCTGCTTATGATTAAAGGATGGAGACATTGACGAGTTGTCCTAAAACTGCAATCTATGGTTAAAACTCCCTTCCATAAAGAGTCTCTACCTATCCCACCGCTTGAAAGTGGCGATCGCTTAAATCGTTATGAATTTGAGCGTCGTTACAATGCGATGCGTACTCTCAAGAAAGCTGAACTGATTGAAGGAGTCGTTTACTTGCCTGCTGCATTGCGTTTTAGAAGTCATGGTCAACCTCACGCAAATTTAATCATTTGGCTGGGCAATTATCAGGTGGCGACACCGGGTATTGAGCTGGGAATTGAACCCACCGTTCGTTTAGATTTGGATAACGAACCCCAACCGGATGCTGTGCTGTTGATTAATGAAAATTGTGGTGGGCAGGCAAGACTGAGTGAAGATGATTATATTGAGGGTGCGCCGGAACTGGTGGCAGAGATTGCGGCAAGTAGTGTGGCGATAGATTTGCATGACAAGAAACGGGCGTATCGTCGCAATGGAGTTCAAGAGTATATTGTTTGGCAAGTGTGCGAACAGAGACTCGATTGGTTTTACTTGCAGCAGGGAGAGTATGTTTCTCTGCCAGTGGATGACGATAATGTAATTCGCAGTCGAGTATTTCCGGGATTGTGGCTAGCAGCAGGCGATTTGTTAGCAGGAAATATGGCGAGGGTATTATCTGTGTTGCAGGAAGGGTTAGCTTCAGGAGAACATGCAAGCTTTGTGGAACAGTTAGCAGAGCATTAGGGAAATTATGGCTTTTACCGACTTCAAATCAATTGCTCAAGTTCAACAAGAATACAATATTAAGTAT
>DATNPC010000667.1:0-5342 GCA_036703375.1 Allocoleopsis sp. | reverse complement strand
GACTTTCTTGTGAATACGAAAGTGTATGAGTTAAGGGAGCACCTGAATTGCTTCGACTTTCACCCTTACTATATGTTTTATCCCTACGTAAGTCCCGATCCTCTAGCACACCGCTAAGATAAAACTGGTCAAGCGTTTCCTCGCAGCACAGCTAAATCTTCCTCATCCAGTTCTGCTGGCACTCCACTGCGAATTAGTTCAGCAAACTCTTCATTTGGAACCATAATCGTCAGGGTATATAAGCGACTTTTCCCTATGTTTTCGATGGCATGAATTCCAGTTGGAGGCACCAAAAGACTATCGCCTTCCTGAATTAGTATCGTCTTGCCATCACAAGTTGCCCGTCCTTCTCCTTTGAGGACAAAAAACATTTCCGTTGCGTACATGTGTCGGTTAGGAGGTGTCTTGCCGCCGACATCGAAGATTTCGATACAGCAGGTAAATGAAACCTTATCTCTGAGTGGATCGAAGGCGATCGCTAACTTATTACTGGAATCAGGACTAATCCGATAAGCTTGGTATTCTTGGGGAGACTTGGCAATGGGAATCATGCAACGAGAGTCGGTCATTATCATTAGTAGTTTCCTCCTATTTTCTGCTTTACTTGAACGTTCAATTGTTCAACTGAATTTCTACCTACCTCTTGCACCGTTTGATAAATTTTTGGAGCCTGAATCCAGATAGCAGTACCCAGTAAGGCTAAAATCGTTAAGGCGCTAAATCTGACTACTTTCTTAGTAGACTCAAGCTTCTTTTCTTCAATGGGCTGATCGATAGCGTCTTCAATTTCATCTTTAATCGTCAAACTCCAATCAATTCCGCATTGCGACCATAAACCTAAATAATTAAGAAGAATCAGAGATTTATCTCGTATCTTAGAATTGTTGTGAAATTTGTCTTGTGACATATATTTCTCCGATTTCTGTCAAAAATCACACTTTTTTGAGCCAATTTTAAAGTATTGCCATTTTCAATTAGTCTGGGCAATAAAATTCTACTCATTTCATTATCTCAAGATGTGCTGCCAGTGGTTCTCATGTATATTTTTACATTCAACAATAGATACAACGCTTTGTTTGTTTAGTTTTTTTTGAGGCTAAGTTCTCTGATTCATCCACTCGTATTATCTTGGCGTTTAAGACGTTTGCCCAATAAATTGAGGAGGTCGTTTCTTCGCTTAATGCCCTAGGTTTAGCAAATTCTTGCTCAACAAATTGAACGGAATTGGATCTGGTCGCCGTTTTGTTCATCATGGTTGAATTAGTCATATTTCACCTCGTTGCTAAACAGTAAAAAGTTTAGGATTTTAGACGGACTATATTTACTCGGTGTTTAGCTAGAAAACATCATTTTGCAACCGATTAGCAGCAGCATCGTGGCAAACATTTTTCTCAACATAGCATCTGGTATGCCAATAGCTAGTTTGGCTCCTAATAAGCTTCCTACAAAGAACCCAATACACAAAATGATTCCCACTTTCAAGTTGACATATCCTTGTTGATAGTAAGTCCAAGCTCCCATCAAACCAATGGGTGAAATTAGCAAGGCTAATGTTGTCCCTTGAGCAATATGCTGAGAAAAACCGAATAAGTAAATAAGTGCTGGTGTAATTAAGGAACCTCCACCAATACCAAGTAATCCACTTAAAGTTCCAGTCGTGCAACCCAAGAACAAGAAAAGTAACCCTTTTAGGAACATGGCAGTTGCTCTTTCAGTCTCAAGTAATGAAAAATTAAGGTAAATTACAGAGAGTCATGACGTAATCAAGGCGTTTAAGGCATCATCTCTGGAGTTGATAGCGCCAGTTTATTGCACGCGGTTTAACGTAAGTTTGAATAGGGCGAGGAGTGTATTCGTAGGTGTAAGCGCGGTAAATAATTTTCATGATTTTATCCTCCATAGTTTTAAAAAAACTTGACAAATTGCGGAAACACTTTAGTTTGACAGATGTACGGATGAAAGTTGGTTGATTTATACAGCAATGCCTGCGGCGGGCGTACAGCCCTTCGGGCATGAAAACTGCGTAGCGCCTCGAAGAGAAGCCATCGCACTAGCTCTTTGGTGTTCATGTTCCCTAATCCTGCGTAGTCCACCGCGCCACTAAGCGCTGACATTCTCCATCAAATTCTTTCACCCAGATCCTTGAAAGTTTGGGCCGATTCGTTTTAGGTTTTTGAGCGAAAGAGGTTTTTGACAATTCCGCTGACTGTGAGGAAGTCACAGAGTGATTTAAAGTATCTGAGAGTCTCATCATTTTCAACCTTTTTAACGCTTAATGATTGCAGTACTGAGCAGTACTGAGGCTGTCAAGTTTGGAGAAGCCATTTCTGGTTAACTCCTTGTATAAGTTCAATAGAGCAGATTGATTGAACTTATGTATGTATAAGTGAAGTGGAAATTGGCGATTGCATTTGGTACTGCGCTTCGCGCGATCGCGACTTAATGGCCGCTAAATTGGTTCAGCACAGGTACTAGGAAAAGCCACTTTCTGCTAACCTCTTATATAAGTTCAACAAGAAAAGATTGATAAAACTTATGCAGTATAAGTAGAGCGTAGCTAGAAATGCGAGCTAATGGTTCAATTTTTGAATACACCAATTTTGATTGATTATTTTATGTCAAAGCTCTTTATTCAAGACTTACCTTTATAGCTTGCCAGTTTTTACCTACTCGTATCTCTACCCAAAGCTATATTATTGGCGAAATTAATTCAAAAGTATTTCTTAACGTTGTCAAGAAAAAATCAAATTTATCAAGTAATATCTAAACCTTAAATTGAAACAATAGAAATAACAAATAATTGTTCACAAAGAAAAGTGTGTGCATTGTGCAAAGTATATGCAAACGCAATGCACACAACTATTTATAAGCAATTACTTATAATATTTACTGGAATTTTGGTTTAATAAATCAGCTTTCTAATAGTAGCAAAACTAACACTCAAGATTGATTGATATAGCATTTTTTGTTTAAGTGAAGCATTGTTGATTTTTTACCTATTCCCTAAAAACTAGAACTTTGTACCTCATCTACTTAAGAACTGCTTATTTTTTGCCTCTGCTGGCAGTGGGAGATGGGCAGATATGGACTATTACTGCCAAACGAAACCGTGACACCAGAAATCAACTTTTGCTTCTAGTTTGCAAGTTTTGTAAGTTCTCTACTAGAGAAGATCGAGGAGTTAAGGAAAAATTTAAAGGAGTTAAGGAAAAACTTAAGGTAATTCAATACCCTCGCTTAACAGGTTCAAAGCATCTGCCAAGCCTGCATTCGCTTCTACTTCTGAAGTCGTTGTAGAAGGATTAGAGACCGTAATCGACAACCGATCGCCTAATGTCATCACTCCCACGAGTTGCTCATTCTCCGCTCCATTTAGCACGGCTGGTCCGTAGATGGCTTCAATCTGGAGTGAACCAAATTGCCGTCCAAACGGTAACCGACCCAAGTTGGTTACAACTAAGTCATAATCGGGCGGTTGCTGTAGTGCCTGACAGACCGTTTCAGCGGCTGGCAACGATGCACTTTGTATCTGTGCTTGACGAATGACTTCAAAAACTTGGGGTGATGCCATCAAGGCTGAGAGTTGAGCTTTGAGCGATCGCGCCGTTTCCCATAGCAATGAGTCCTCCTTGAGATTGTGCTGAGTCACTCCATAGGAGAAGTAGAGTCCCACAGTTTCATCAATCGATGAAGTCAACTGCGATCGAACATCGATCGGAGACTGACATTTCAACACGGCTTCTCCCCGTTGTCGCGCCATTGCTAATAAAAATGCTGCACTAATCGCACCATGAACTGTCGTATTCTCTTGGCGGGCGCGATCGCACAACTGCTGTGTGCAGTCAGCAGACAACAAAGCTGTCCTCACATGAGGACGAGGACGACTCGAAACCGCAGTAGAATATTGACGAGGCAAAGAAGCCGTTTGAGAAACTATTGCCCGCTCATGAACTGGCATTAGCTGTTCGATGGGGTACGCCTGAGATAAGGGTTTCAGACCATCTCCCTCGGATTCTAAACCTTGCACAATATCTCGGATGATGTAGGCACTTGACAGTCCATCTGCGATCGCATGATGACATGTCACAATTAATTCAGACACGCTTTCGGAGTGCAACAGCACCACCCGAATGAGCGGCGCGGTTCGCCAATCAAAGGAGCGTGATAACTCGATTTCGACTTCGCGCTGCCAGCCGTGTTCATCCTCTCGCCGCATCAGGCGCAGGGGAATGGGAGCAATTTGCTCGACGAATTTGGGGTGTCCAGTTTCTGCAACGGCAATTGCCACCCGCAGCAAGGGATGTTGCAATTGCAATTGAGTCAGCGACTTGCGAAGCCGATCGAGACTAAAATTGCCCCTGATTCTAGCAGTCAGCGCAAAATGAATGGGCACAACTTGATCGTGTAACCAAAAGTAATGTTCTGCTGCACCTAGTAGACGTTCCATGCCGTAGCTCCTTCAACGACTATTTACTGATTGTTAGGCGAAGCCTGACTTGTGCTAGCAATCCCTTCGGCACATAGTTAAGATAAGCGTTAGTTAAAGACTGCTGCTTAATCATTTGCGACATAACCCACGCCAGCGAAACGCTCCACTGGTTGTGCTACTGAATGACTTTTACTCGCTCAAACTCATATCGCTGAGTGTGTCCTGTTCTGGTTTGAGTCGTAATGACAAAGCGACCTGGGCTACCCTCCCATTTCGCCGTTGCATCAACCTCTATTGGCGATGGGTTACCCAACTGATTCGTCACGCCCGCAGGCGGAGTAAAAACGATGTGAAACTCATTGCCCTGATGATAGCCAGTGATTTGAGCAAAATGCTGACCGTCATCAGATGCCAAGCTCCCATGTAGCTGCTCGGATGGATCGATGTACATCTGAACTTGACCTTGAGAGCCAACATTCGCATATTTTCCTGTCCAAACCCCACGATAGAAAAGCACCAAGTTCTTTGAGGGGTTCGGGGCTGCTTGTTGAGCAATTGGAACTGAATCTGCGGGTTGAATGCCTGACGTTGCTGTCAGACCTGATAGGAGCAGTCCAGTTAGGAGCATTGAGCTTTTGAGCTTCATTATTTTCACCTTCATTTGGGCATTTATGGGAGGCTGACTCCTACACTTCGTCGCGCACGCACCCGCGATCGATTAGTGCGTTTGAGGGCAAGTTCGGATCGATTGCCTTACGCGCACTGTCAATGCCCACAACGGGCAGCGTACCCGGATCGAGCAAGCCGAAATGTTGACTGAGGTAATCCTGACTTGAAGGCTTGTTCTGTGGATAGCGTGGTTGGAATCGGGCGAACTCGGACTGGAAGCGATCGCAACACTGCCTCAGCAACA